>JARRJV010000103.1 GCA_037388825.1 Acidiferrobacteraceae bacterium
GGCGAAGGCTGGATGATGGTGGGCGACGCGGGCATGTTCGTTAACGGTGTCCACCGTGAGGGCTCGAACCTGGCCATGACCACCGGCCGGCTCGCAGCCGAGACCGTGATCGAGCTGGCAGCCGAGGGCAAACCCATGACCGCCGCCAACCTGGCGCGTTACCGCAGCAAGCTGGATGACAGCTTCGTGATGAAGGACCTGAAGAAGTACAAGCGCTTGCCCAACGTATTCGAGAACAACCACCAGTACTTCACCGACTATCCGGAACTCCTCAACCGGGCGGCACACACGATGTTTACCGTGGACAACGTCGACAAGAAAACCAAGGAAAAGGAGATCCGACGCAGCTTCGTCAACCGGCGTAAACGCTTCGGTCTCATGGGTGATGCATTCAAACTCTGGAGGGCATTCGAATGATCAAGGTCGAGGAAAAGCTGTTCCAGAACCGCTATCGCGTGGACGATGGCCGGCCCCACATTGCGATTGCCGATCCCGATGTCTGCCAGCTGCAGTGTGATTCGAAGCCCTGCACCTTCTGCTGTCCGGCCGCGTGCTACACCAGTGAGGGTGACGGGCGGGTGACGTTGATCACCGATGGCTGTCTTGAGTGCGGCACCTGCCGGGTGATCTGTACCGACCATCGTAACGTCGAGTGGGAGTACCCCCGCGGCGGCTACGGCATTCTGTTCAAATTCGGCTGAGGAGCAATCATGGCACGACCGCAAAAACATGTATTCGTCTGCGTACAGAACCGTCCGCCCGGGCACCCACGGGGCTGCTGCGCCGCCAACGGTTCCAATGAAATCCTGCAGGCCTTCTGGCAGGAACTGCAGAAACGCAATCTATTCGACGAGATCGCCGTCACCTACTCCGGTTGCCTTGGACCCTGCGACCAGGGCCCGAACGTACTGGTCTACCCGGAAGGGACGCTGTATCGCGGCGTGAGCAAGGAAGACGTCGCAACCATTTTTGACCAGCACCTCGTTGGCGGCGAACCGGTGGAAGACCTGCTGGCCCCGGCCGAAGTCTGGGGATAGGAAGTCGCCGGTGGCCGAGGCAGTCGCACGATTCGGCGGACCGGCACCGGAGGAGATCGACCGGCGGCTGCGCGATGCCGCCGTCGCCGACGCGGACCGCGCGGAGGCATTGCTGCTCGAGGCACGGGACCTGGATCCCGCTTGCCTCCCCGTATACTTCGCCCTGTACAAGCACTACTTCTACCGGTCCCGGCTGGCGGAGGCCGAACAAATCACTCTGACGGCACTGGAAGCGGCGGCACGCCAGGGCGGGTTCGCGCCCGACTGGCGCAACCTCGAGGTCGATACCGCACCGTGGTCGGGAGCAAGCGGCCCGATCCGGTTCTTTCTGTTTAGCCTGAAGGCCCTGGCCTTCATCCGCCTGCGTCGCGGTGCACCGGACGAGGCTGCCGCGATCCTCGCCAAGCTCGGTGAGATCGACCCGCTGGACCAGGTCGGCGCCACCGTCATCCGTGATATCGCCGCTGGCGTGTCCACAGGCCACGAGGTAGCGCCATGAAACGCCTGCTGTGCGCAACGCTTCTCCTGTCTGTGTCTGCCACCGGTGCAAACGCCAGCGCGAACGCGCTGACGGTGGCCGTGGCCGCCAACGTGCAGTTCGCGTTCGAGGAACTGCGCACGGAGTTCAAGAGCGAGAGTGGAATCGTGGTGCAGCCGGTCATCGGCTCCTCGGGCAAGCTCACGGCGCAGGCAAAGGCGGGTGCGCCCTATGATCTGTTTCTGTCGGCAAACATGGCCTATCCCCGCGCGCTTCACAAAGCGGGACTCGCGATCGCCGAACCCAAAATCTATGCCTACGGCACGCTGGTGTTGTGGACGCTTTCAAATGTGGACCTGGGCAAAGGACTGGCCGTGGTCACCGATCCCGAGGTGCACCAGGTCGCCATTGCCAATCCCGGGCTTGCGCCCTACGGCCAGGAAGCGCTGCGCGCGCTCTCCTTCTATCACCTGGACCGGGCAACCCAGCCGAAGCTGGTATACGGCGAGAGCATTTCGCAGGTGAACCAGTACATCCACTCGCGGGTGGTGGACGTTGGCCTGACTGCCAAGTCCGTGGTGCTATCGCCGAAGATGAAGGGACAAGGCCGATGGGTCGAGGTGCCATCCGGGTCGTACTCGCCCATCGCCCAGGGTGTTGTGATCCTGAAACACGGTTACGAGGCCCATCCGCGGCTCGCGCGGGAGTTCCTCCGCTTCCTGGCATCGGCCAAGGCTCGCGAGATCCTCAAGCGGTATGGGTACGGTCTGCCATGAATCGCCTGCAGGGAATCATCAAGACCGTAGAATCCGCCGTCGGCGTTTCGCTTGCGGACGTCGAGGTCGACGGCGACAGCCTGAGCGCATTGGTGATCGCGACCGACTCCCATGCCTCTTTTCTCGCGCCCGGCACCCCGGTACTGGTGTTGTTCCAGGAAACCGAGGTCTCGCTGGCGAAGAACCTTGCCGGTGCTATCAGCCTGCGCAATCGTCTGGCGGCGTGCGTGAAATCCCTGGATCGCGGCGACGTGCTGACACGCGTGGTGCTGGACTACCGCGGGCACGATGTCGTCGCCCTTATCACCACTCGCTCCGCGGAACGCCTGGCTCTTGCCCCCGGCGATGAGGTTGAAGGCCTGATCAAGGCGAACGAGGTCACCCTGGTGCCACAGGAGGCCACGTGAGCTACGACTGGCAACCCCTGGCCCTGACCTTCGAACTCGCCCTCACGACCACGATTATTCTGCTGTTGGTGGGCGTACCGCTGGCCGGGTGGATCGCCTTCACCCGCTCGCGCGCGAAACCGCTGGTCGAGACCCTGGTCAGCATGCCGCTGGTCTTGCCGCCCTCGGTCCTTGGCTTCTACCTGCTGCTCGCGTTCAGTCCGAACCACGCCGTGGGCGCGTTCCTGCGCACACATTTCGACATCCGCCTCGCGTTCAGCTTCACGGGCCTCGTACTGGGTTCGGTCCTGTTCAGCCTGCCGTTCATGGTGCAACCGGTACAAGCCGCGCTTCAAGGCCTGTCACCGTCTCTGGCCGAGGCGTCGTACACCCTGGGCAAATCACGGCTCCACACCGCGTTCAAGGTGCTACTGCCCAACATCCGCCCCGCTCTGCTCGGCGGTATTGTGCTGAGCTTCGCCCACACCGTCGGCGAGTTCGGGGTGGTGCTCATGATCGGCGGCAACATTCCGGGCGTAACCCGGGTTGCTTCCATCGCTATTTACGACGAGGTGGAGCGTCTGAACTACGGCGCGGCAAATTTCTACGCCGCGGTACTGTTCGCCATCTGCTTCGCCATCCTGCTGGCGGTGTACGGGATCAACAAGCGGCCGCGAATTCTGCGGGGAACGATATGATCGAGATCGACGTAGGTAAAAGGCTGCTGTCGGCCGAGGGCGAGCTGTCGCTGCAAGCGCGTTTACGCGTCGAGCGCGGCGAGTTCGCCACCCTGTTTGGCAAGTCCGGGGCCGGCAAGACCACCCTGCTGCGCATGCTGGCCGGTTTGACGTCGCCCGACGAAGGACAGATCCGCGTCGCCGGCAAGGTGTGGTTCGACAGCGAGCGCCGGATCAACCTGCCCCCGCAACAGCGCCGCATCGGCTTCGTGTTCCAGGACCAGGCCCTGTTCCCGCATCTGACAGTGCTGGAAAATCTCGCCTATGCGCTGCCCAGGAAGGGCGACACGGCGTTTCTGGATAAGCTGCTGGACCTGACGCGCCTGTTTACCCTGCGCCACCGGCTGCCCGACACCCTGTCCGGCGGACAACGTCAGCGGGTCGCCCTGGCGCGCGCCCTCGCCCGCCGCCCCGAGGTACTGCTGCTGGACGAACCACTCTCGGCCCTTGATGCGGACATGCGTGCCCACCTGCAGGACGAGATTCAACGCCTGCACCGCGCCCTCGGCGTAACCACGGTGATGGTGTCGCACGATCTGTCGGAGGTGTACAAGCTGTCGGCGAAGGTATTCGTGCTCGAGGACGGGGCCATCGTCCGCGAGGGAGCACCGGCCGAGGTGTTCGCCGACCAGCGCAGCCGGGGCAAGTTTCAACTACCGGCGGAGGTTCTGGAGGTGCACAGTGACGGCGTGATGCACGCGGTAACGGTACTGGTGGGAAACCAGGTGCTCAACATCGTCGTCGGTGACGACGCGCGGGAATTGCATATCGGCGATCGGGTCCTGTTGCTGCCCAAGACCTTCAATCCGATGTTGTTACGCACCGGGACCTGAACCGAAACCGTCCCCGGACTGCAGAGGCGCGGCCGTGCGTCGGGCCCCCTGTTTGCGGGGTCCCCGTGGCCATGTCCAGGCGAGCGCCTTAACAATAGATTGACAAAGAGTAGCCCGAGGAATGATATTCTGTCTAGCGACACCCCATAGCCAACAAGAATAAACCATGGAACGGAAAACAAATCGGGTAATTCGCAATTCGCTAGCACTGGCTGTAGGGAGGCAGTATGGCAGTAAAAAGACTGATCTGTCCCGATTGTGGACGCAAGGCGTATGTGAAAGATGTAGACAGGGGTAGCACCTCGCTTGAGATTGTTCTCTGGTTATTTTTCCTTCTCCCCGGACTCGCCTATTCTGTTTGGCGCCACGGCGCAAAGCATTCGAAATGCCCGGACTGCGGAGCCACAGAAATGGTTCCGATAGACTCTTTTCGTGGCAAGCAGATTATTGAGGAATTGGGCTGATCTGCGAAATCGCGTGCGACGGCGTGGACGATCGGAGTCCCGGCACTGCCCGTTCATATACCGATAGATTCCCACCAAGAAAATGCCCTGTCTCGAAAGACAGGGCTCAATCACTCACTTCCACTCACGACTCGCCAGAAATTCGACTAGTGCCAGAGGTGGTTTCCATGGTCCGGCGGGTTAACGGGG
>JARRJV010000104.1 GCA_037388825.1 Acidiferrobacteraceae bacterium
AACACCGCTGGTCCGGCGGCCCGCCTGGCGAAAGCTGCAATCCGACTCCAAAGGACGATGACTCAGATCACAACCATTTCCATCCTGGCCGCCGCGGCCTATCTGCTTGCCGCCGCGCTGGTCTGGATTCGGCTCACCCGCGCGCCGGTGCCGGTTCAGGCATGGTGGAATGGACGGTTGACCATCGGTCTGCTGGTGGTCGCGGGCCTGGTCCTTCATGGCGCGGTGCTTGAGCAAACCCTGTTCTCTCCACAAGGGCTGAATCTTGCGCTGACCGGGGTCGCCTCCCTGGTTGCCTTTGTCGCGGTCCTGATGTTGGCGCTGGCCTCGGTGGCGCAACCGTTCGAGAACCTGGGGATCGCAATCCTGCCCCTGGCCGCGCTCGCCCTGCAACTGGCCTGGCTGGTGCCGGGCGAACCCGTGTTCCTCGGGCCGACGCGGCCGGCACAGACCGCCCACATCATTGTCTCGCTGCTCGCCTACAGCCTGTTGTTTCTCGCGGCCCTGCAAAGCGGCCTGCTGCTGATCCAGGAACGGCACCTGCGCGCACACCAACCCGGCGGATTCATTCGTTCGCTGCCTCCGATGGAAACCATGGAACGGCTGATGTTCCGAATGATCGAAATCGGGTTCCTGCTTCTAACCCTGACCCTGATCAGCGGCATCTTCTTCTCCGAGGCCCTGTTCGGGAAGCCCATGCGCTTTTCCCATCACATCGTCCTGTCGACAGCGGCATGGTTGGTGTTCGGGATTCTTCTGCTCGGCCACTGGCGCCTGGGCTGGCGCGGACGAATTGCCGTGCGATGGACCCTGGGCGGATTCATCCTGCTCGTCCTGGCCTATTTTGGCAGCAAGTTCGTGCTCGAATTCATCCTCCATCAGCCGGTCTAGGGGTCCCTCCCGACACTGCGGCCCCGGCCCCTTGCTGTATTGAGCTTTTCTTAAGCTTTTCTTAAGCTTTGTATCCAGCCTGATCCAGGGGATTGCCCACACCGATGTCCGAAGCCGTGCCAATGACGCCGCAAATCGCCTGGGTGCTGGGCATCCTGGCGCTGACAGTCTTTCTCTTCGTATCCGAGCGGCTGCGCGTGGACGTGACCGCGATCACCATCATGGTGATCCTGGGCCTCAGCGGTCTCATCACGCCGGACGAGGTCTTCAGCGGCTTCTCCAGCAATGCCGTCATCTCCATCATCGCCGTCATGATCATCGGCGCCGGCCTCGACAAGACCGGGGTAATGAACCAGATATCGCGCCCCATCCTGCGGCTGGCCGGCAATACCGAGGGCAGACTGATCACCATCATCTCCGCCACAGTCGGCATCATTTCCAGCTTCATGCAGAACATCGGGGCCGCCGCCCTGTTCATGCCCGCCGTCCGGCGCATCGCCGATCGCACCAATATCCCCCTGTCACGCCTTCTCATGCCCATGGGCTTCTGCGCCATCCTCGGCGGGACGGTCACCCTCGTAGGCTCCAGCCCGCTGATCCTGCTCAACGATCTCGTCGAGACCGCAAACCAGAACCTGCCGCCCCACGCTTCGCCGATGAAGACCTTCGGCCTGTTCGAAGTGACCCCCATCGGTCTGGCGCTGATTGCCACCGGCATCGTCTACTTCATTGTGCTCGGTCGTTTCGTCCTTCCATCGCGCTCCGGAGCCCAGCCCGCCACGCCGAGCACAATGGATTACCTTACCCGCACCTATGGCATCAGCGGGGATATCTTCGAGGCCACGATCCATGCGGACAGTCCACTGATTGGAACCACGGTGGACTACGTACGCGTCCGCTCGGGGCGAAAGCTCAGCATCGTCGCGCGGCAGCACGATGGCGATACACAGATCGCCCCGCCGGGAGACACCCCGCTTCAGGCGGGAGACGTGCTCGGCCTTCTTGGGGCGGAGGCGGATATTCAAGACTTTGCAGAACAGAATCAGCTGGAGATCAGTCCGACCCTGAGCCGGTTCTCCGACGCACTGGCGCCGGGTCGCGCCGGGGTGGCCGAGATCGTGATCCGTCCCCGCTCGGAACTCATTGGCAAGACCACGAGCGAGATTCGCTTTCGTCAACGCTTCAAGGCCGGCGTGCTGGCCATCTACAGCGGCGAACAAACAATCACCGAAAACATTCGCACAACCCCGCTGCGATCCGGGGACGCCCTGCTCGTACACAGCAGCTGGGACGATCTTGCCCTGCTGGACGCGGACAAGAATTTCATCGTGATGAGCGACTATCCGCGACAGGACCTGGAGCTGCGGCCCGGCAAGGTACGCTTCGCCCTTCTGAGCTTCGCAGTCGCCCTGGGGCTGGTCCTGTTTTCCCCACTCAAGTTGTCCGTGGCCCTGATGGCGGGCGCGGTGGGAATGATCCTCACCGGCGTCATGCGCATCGACGAGGCCTATCAATCGGTCGACTGGCGCACCGTGTTCCTGGCCACGGCATTCACCCTGGTCATGTCCAATGTGGGTGCCACGGTGCTGCTGGTGCCTCTGGCCGTGGAGATCGCCCTGGAAGCCGGAATGGACGCGCGTGCCTTTGCACTGGTCGTGGGCATCGCCACCTCCAATTCCTTCCTCCTGCCCACCCACCAGGTGAATGCCCTGATCATGGGGCCCGGCGGCTACCGCAATCGCGATTTCGTGCGCGCGGGCGGGATCATGAGCCTGCTGTTTCTTGTCGTCCTGGTGACCATGTTGAGCCTATTCTACTGACGGCATCGTTGTTACACTGCGGCCATATCCATCGGGAATAGATACCGATCGTGCACGACATACCGACGGGCGTGATGGTTGGCGCGCTCGTCTTGCTGATCCTCCTTTCGGCATTCTTCTCCGCCGCCGAAATCAGCGTGATGTCGCTGAACCGCTATCGCCTGCGGCATCTCGCCGATACCGGCCATCGCGGCGCACGCCTGGTGAGCCTCTTGTTGCGGCGACCCGACCGCCTGCTGGGCGTAATCCTGCTGGGAAACAACTTCGTCAACAATTTTGCCGCGGCCCTGGCAACGGTGTTGGCTCTGCGTTTCTACGGCGAGTCCGCGGTCGCCGCTGCCGCATTTGCCCTGACGGTGGTAATCCTGATCTTCGCAGAGGTGGGACCGAAGACCTTCGCCGCCATGCGACCGGAACAGGTGGCCTTCCCTGCCTCCTTTATCCTGCGACCGCTGCTGGCCGTGTTCTACCCCATGGTCTGGCTCATCAACGTCATGGCGAACCTGATGCTGCGGCCGTTCGGGATCAATCCGCGCGCCCGCACACATCAGCTGTCCAGCGAGGAACTCCGTGCCGCGGTGCTCGAGGCCGGCACGCTGATCCCGGAGTCCCACCAGGCGATGTTGCTCGGGATTCTGGATCTCGAGAAGACCGCCGTCGATGACGTAATGATCCCGCGCAATACGATCTATGGCGTCGACCTGGAACAGGATTGGGACACAATCGTTTCCCAGATCATGGCCAGTCGCTATACACGGGTTCCACTGTATCGCGGCAGTCTCGACAACATCATCGGCCTGATCCACATGCGCCGCGCGCTGAATCTCGTGGGTACAAGAAACCTGACCCCGGAAACCCTGCAGCAGATCGTTGCCGAGCCCTTCTACATCCCCACCGGCACCTCGCTCACGACGGCGCTAATCAGCTTTCGCGAGGCCAAACGCCGGCGCGGCCTGGTGGTGGACGAGTACGGGGATATCCTGGGCCTGGTGACGCTGGAAGAAATCCTGGAAGAGATCGTCGGCGAATTCACCACGCCGGGTTATGGGGCCAGCGAAGACTTCAAGCAACAAGCCGACGGCTCCTGGCTGGTCAAGGGCGGCGCCAACTTGCGCGATCTGAATCGCCAACTCGGCTGGGACCTGCCGACGGGCGATATGCGCACCGTGAATGGTCTGATAACCGAGTACCTCGAGACAATTCCCGAAGCCGGAACCAGTCTCATGATCGAAGGCTACGCCATCGATGTGGTACGTACCCGTGGCACCGCGGTCGACACCGCGCGCATCTCGCCGCCGCAAGCAACGGAACCCGAAACCCCCGAGGCGGACTAGGCCGCACCCGGCTTTCGTGCCACTTCGTCGCGAACGTAGACCGGCACCGCATCCTCCGGCGCGACGGCACCGCCTGCATGCAACAACTCGAAGCCCAGGGCGGCGATGTCGCGGGCCCGCGGCGTTCGTCCCGGCAACCAACGCTCGAAGCGATCACCCAGGCGGTCGGCCATGGTATCCCCATATCGATCCCAACCGCTGCCACAGCCGATCCAGCCCCCGTCGCTTTCGACCTGGATCTCGTTCGGATTCGTCACCTGTTCTGCCGTCGTTGCCAACAACGTTCCATCACGCCGGCGAAAGGCGCACCAGTAGACCTGATCCATACGCGCATCGATGGCGGCGATTATGTTCTCGCCGTCACAGCCATGGGCAATTGCCGCCAGGGAGGATACCGGTACCACAGGGAGGTCGAGCGCAAAGGCCAGGCCCTGGGTGATGCCCGCGCCGATGCGCAGGCCGGTGAACATGCCGGGGCCACGGCCGAAGGCAATGGCGTCGAGTTCCGCAAGCGCCAGCCCGCTCTCGGCCATGAGCTCGCGAATCAGCGACAGGAGCTGTTCCGCATGCTGGCGGCCGGGGATTTCGCGTTCATGGACCGTACCGTCGACCCAAACCCCGACGTTGCACGACTCGGTGGCCGTATCCAGGGCAAGGATCTTCATCGCGGTCCCGGCCGTTGCGGCCTAGCCGCCCGCTTTCGGCGCCCTGGCCGACACCACGAACACGATCGATTCGGGTTCGCGATCCTTGAACTGGAGTTTGACCTTGATCTTGTCTCCTTCCTTGAAGGTCCTTCTCGGTCCCAAAAACATGAAGCGATAGTTCTTCTTGTCCAGCTGTATGGTCTCACCCACCGGAACGGTCAGCGTGGAAACCATCGACATGCGCGGAATGCCATCCTGCAGGACAACGCGATGAATCATGGCAAGACGATATCCATTGGCGGATACGCCCGTGATCCTGATCGGCTCGGGCGTATGGTTGATCAGCTGCGCGTACGCCGCCTGCATCAGATCGTCGTCTGTCCCCAACTGAATCCAGGCATTTCGTACCGCCAGCTTGCCCGGCATGGCCTGCTCATCGGGCGGGTTTGTGGATTCCGCCGCCTGAAGATTTGCGATGCCCGCCTGAAAAAACAAGGCGGCCAGGATGATAGCAATCGAATAGCGAAAAGACATGCACTCGTTCCTGTAGTCTCAAAAAAATAAACGGGATCAGCCTGTACTGTCGGCGACAACGCCCGACTCCGCGCCGGCCGCGCTGCGCGCGAAGAACTCCTGCACCTGCGCCAACTCGCGCGTACGCGGCAGCGGCGGAAGGCTCGCGAGAAAAATCTTACCATAGCCCTTGCTCAGCAGACGGGGGTCGCACAGGACCAGGACCCCGGTGTCCGTCTCGTCGCGGATCAAGCGCCCCACGCCCTGCTTGAGCGCGATTACGGCCTGGGGCAGTTGCATCTCACGAAACGGATTGCCCCCCTGTTCCTCCAGCACCCGGGCCCGGGCCCGCAGGACCGGGTCGTCCGGCGCGGCAAACGGCAACTTGTCGATGATCACGCACGACAGCGCCTCGCCGCGCACATCCACCCCTTCCCAGAAACTGGCGGTCCCGAGCAGCACGGCGTTACCCAGTTCACGAAAGCGTTCCAGCAATTCCGATCGCGGTGCGTCCCCCTGGATCAGCACCGGATACGGCAGCTGACCGGCCAGCTTGCGGGCGGCGATATGAAGGGCACGGTAGCTGGTGAACAGCATAAAGGCGCGGCCACCGCTGGCCTCCAGCACCGGCAGACTGGCCTCCACCACCTGTTCGGTGTAGGTCGCGGTCCCGGGATCGGACAAGCCTTCGGGCAGATACATCAGGCCCTGGCGCGCATAGTCAAACGGGCTCTGCCAACAGGCCGTGTCCGCGTCCGCGAGCCCCAACTGACGCTGGAAATGGCTGAAGTCGCCGTTGACGGCCAGGGTCGCCGAGGTAAAGATCCAGCTGCGCTCGCCGTCCAGAAGGTGTTCGGAAAACCGCCGGGAGACATCCAGTGGTGTCATGGCAATCTGGAAACCACGGGTACGGGTCTCCAGCCAGGGAACGTACTCATTGGGCGCGCCATCCTTGATCAGGTACAGGCGATCGATCAACTCTTCCGCGCGTGCGGCGACACTCGCCAGCCCTTCTCCATGACCCGCCGCGAGCGACAGCAACTCGCCAAGGGCCGACAGCCGCTCCAGCAGTTGCGCAAAGGCGTCATGAAAACGCTTGCCTGACAGGGCGCCCCACGCCTCCCTGCGCGGTTCCTTGCCCAGGGCAAGGCGAAAATCCGCCGCTGCCTTCTCCAGATCCCCGGCCGCCTTGCGCAGACCGGAGACTCCACTGTGTTCGCGCAGTTCTTCCGCAACCGTGTCCCGTACCAATTGATCGAGTTGACCACGGCTGACCGAGAACCCGAAAAATACGGAAGCGATATCCGCCAACTGGTGCGCCTCGTCGAAGATGACCGCATCCACCCCCGGCAACAGCTGGCCAAAGCCTTCGACCTTCAGCGCCAGATCGGCAAAGAACAGATGGTGATTCACCACCAGCACATCCGCCTCCAGGGCCTCCTTGCGCGCACGGCGCACGAAGCACTCCTCGTAACTTCCGCACTGGGTACCAATACAATTGTCCGCGGTCGAGGTGAGTTGCGGCCAAAGGGGTGAGTCTTCCGGTATTCCCGATACTTCGCCGATGTCGCCGCTGCGTGTGCGGCGCGACCAATCGCGTACCAGTTCCAGGTCCGGCGAAGACTCCCCAATCAGCCCCAGGCGGTGCTGACAAAGATAGTTCGCCCTCCCCTTGAGCAGGGCCGTCTGCACCGGCACCGCCAGTGCATCGCGCACGCGCGGAAGATCGCGAAAGTAAATCTGATCCTGAAGATGTTTGGTGCCGGTGGAGATCAGGACCTTGCGACCGGACAACAGGGCCGGCACCAGATAGGCAAAGGTCTTGCCCGTGCCCGTGCCGGACTCGGCGATGAAGATCCCGTGTTCCGCAATGGCCTGTTCTATACGCGTGGCCATGTCCCTTTGGCTGGGACGGGAGACGAATCCGGGCAGGTTTCCGGCGAGGGGCCCCTCGGGA
>JARRJV010000105.1 GCA_037388825.1 Acidiferrobacteraceae bacterium
CCCGGAGCTGCGCCAGGAGCTACGGCTGATCCTCGACGTTCAGCTGGCGGATCAGCGTTCCGCCTGGGATATGCAGCCGGACGGCACCTACGTTCACCGCCAGCCGCCCGACGAGACGGCAAAGGGAACCCAGGAGACCCTGATCGCAGTCGCAGAGCGGCGCTTGGCGGCGGCCTCGAAGCACCGCGAGAAGAAGGTCCGCTCGCGCCTGGTCAACCATTTCCAGCGCCGCCTGCGCAGCAAGGAGCTCGACTGAAGGTGCATCCTGAAGGACCTCGGAGAATCGACCGGGCTACGGCGCCCCGCGCTTCCCCCCTGCGCGACTGGCTGAAATCAACCAGAGCGGCGGATATACCCGGCTCAGGTGCACGCTATAGGTCTTCATCTGCATCCTCGGTCGCTCGCGCGCATCTTATAGAGTATGGCCCAAGCTGGGGACAGGGCCGCAGGCACTAACGAGTGGCGTACAATCCGGCGTGTCGCGAGACGGTGCGGGGCCGGGTGCACACTTGGTGATATCGCTCCGCGAAGTGCTATCCGTACATGCCCCGTCGATTGGCCCTGTAACACTGAGGAGTGCATCAAGGGGACAGAATTGATAGTACCCACCGGCATTGTATCTTCGCCGAGTGGCTGATCGTTCTGGTCCCTCTCATCCTGTTCGGTCACCTGATTTTCGGCGCCTGGGTCTACGACTACATCCTCGCGTTCAGCTTCGGGATCCCAATACTTCACGATCGCGCCAATGCGGGGCCTGGGTGTGGGCGCCGGGCTGCGGGAGGCCCTGAAGGCAGATACCCTATCGCTGACCGCCTGGCAGATCCGCATGTACGGCTGGATGGCGGTCGTGGTCTTCGCGACCTTCGGGCGTGAGCTTCCGAAGACCGGCCCCGTGTTCTGGTTCATGATGCAGATCGCGATGTTCGCCGGCTTCATCACCAGCTACCCGGTGAACTGGTGGCTACTCCGCGGCGGGATCAAGGAGGCGATGTAGCTCCTTGATCGCGACACGGTGCTGGCTGGGGGAGAAGCTAGCGGTCTTCGCAGCTCCGCCTGCCGCGGACGGACGTCACGCCGATGCGTCAGCAAGGCGTCGTTCATCGACAAGATAGAGCCAGGCCGCAAACAAACCGTAGATACCGAACTCGACGAATCCAAAGGCGAACCAGGCCAGCGCCAGAGATGCGGGAATCGGATAGAGGACAAACTGATTTAGGTCGACCAGCAAGCCTGCGAGCAGGCCGAAGAAGGCACCGTGGCCAAGGACCCGCTTTACCCCGGGGGCGCGAACACAGGACGCATAGGAATAGACGAACCGCACGGCGAGCCCGGCGGTCAGCAGCAGACCGAGCATCATGCTTCTGTCAGCCACGGGACGCGCAATCGCATCGAGGGCCATGTTGGCCTCGCGCAGAAGCACCATGCGGACAACGGCGTTCCAGGCGAGGGCGAATACGAAGATCACGCCCGCTGTGACCGCAAGCCGCCGAAGGTTCATCGCTCACCCCTTCCCTGATCCGATGCCGAATGCCGCGCCCCGTTCCTGAAGATGGGATTACCCGGGCAGCGTGTACTCGAGCTCATAATAGTGCTTGTCGCCCTCGACCCTTAGCTTCAAGGCGCCAGCGATCCCAGACAGCTCGCCGGTCCCGGAATCGGGAACGATGCTGATCGATAGCAGCTGGGCGCCCCCGTTCATCGTGCCAGTGTGCTGCAAGACAAAGCCGCCGGTGCGCCCGTGCAGGCTGCCTGACACGCGCTCCATCGCAACGTAAGCAGCCGAACCATCAACCGGCGTACGCGCCGTCAGCATCTCTCCCCGGCCGATTCCGACCAGGCCGCCTTCAAACTTCTTCTTGAAAGTCATGCGCCCCAGATTCAAACCGTCCGAGCTGCTTACATCGCCCTGCGGCTTGATCTCGACAATGAAGGTTCCGTTCGCCACGCGCGTCATTCACCACCCCCTGACAGCAGAAATCCTGCGAGAGTGTGCCACACAGACGCCCTTGATCAAGTGGCGAGACCGCGTGTCGAAGGCCTGCCCGGCACCAGCCGAGCGCCCGGCGCAAATCCTGGGTAACACAGCGATGTTCTGCGTCCCAGGCGTTGTGCTCCCCTGCTCGCCCCCCCGGCCCGGCCCTCGCTCAATCCACTGAAGCCGAGGCCTTAGGCAACCCCCGGAAAATAAGGTACCAGTCAGAATTGATGCCAACGGCGACCTACCATCTTGGACACTGGATCCCGGCATCCAAGCCGGGGATGACGGCGCTGGTAGATTATTTCCAGGGAGCTGCCTTAACCGGTGTCAGGACCCGCTTCTGAGCTCCGGTAGTCTCAACTACGTAGATCTCCACGCGCCGGTTGTGCCGCCGTCCTTCGACGGTCGCGTTGTCAGCAACTGGGCAGTTCTCGCCGAAGCCCTCGGCCACCATGCGGTCGGCAGCAACCCCTAGCGAGGCTTCGCCTCAGACCGACGAGGCATGAGGTGGTCTGCGGTGTGCGGCGGCCCCGGTTGAGCGACGGGAGGCTATGCTCCCAGTGTAGCCGCGCGCAGCGGCGTGTGGCTCGTGGCCAAGATGTCAACCGGGGCCTGCGATCATGGTAAACCAAACCGTCGCCGAGTTGCTGCAAGACCATGTCACCCTGGACCTCGAAGGGATCGACCGGCTGTATCTGAACCTGTATCAGCCGCGGCTGCAGACCGGCGGCGGGGTCGCCAACTTCTTCAAGGTTCATCGCGGAGCCAAGGTCGCCTCGACGGTGCTGATGGCCCCGCTCAGTCGGGACTTCGTCAAGGCGATCCACGCCTTTGCCAAACGCGAAGGGGTCAACATCGTCCCCTTCCTCAAGGGGCAACGCAAAGACGAGGTCACCCGCGAACGGCTGAAGGACTTTTCCCGCCCGGAGGGGGTGTTGTACATCGGCACCGCGCAGGAGCGTTTCGCCAGCTTCCGCATGATCAAGAAGCGCAACGTCCAAACCGGCCAGGCTTACCCCTGGTTCACCCGTGGGACGGTGATGTGCAACCACTACTACTTCTACCTGGTCGATGAGGACTTTGGTCCTCTGTTCATCAAGTTCTGCTCTTACTTCCCCTACACCGCGCGGGTCTGCCTCAACGGTCATGAGTACGTCAAACGGCAGTTGGCCAAGGAGGGGATTGCCTTTGAGGCCCTCGACAACGGGCTGCTCGCCTGTGCCGATCCGGCCCGCGCACAACAGATCTTGAATGACCTGACCGAAGACAAGATCGTTGCCGTGGTGAGCAAGTGGCTGGTCCGCTTGCCCGATCCTTTCACGCCGGAGGACCATGCGGCCGGCTACAACTTTCAACTCTCCATCCTGCAAGCGGAGTTCTCCCGCACCCAGGTGTTCGACCGGCCGCTGTCCGGGCGCCATCTGTTTGAGGAAGTCATCCGCGAGAACCTCGACCTGGGACGGCCGGAGAAGGTCAGCTTGATCTTCAATCGGAGAATCACCAAACGCACGCCGGGCACCTTCCACACCCGCGTCATGACCCAAGGGGTTATCCCTTCGCTGCATGTCAGCTACAAAGCCTCCGAGATCAAGCAGTACTTCAAGGAAAGTCGGGCCCTGCGCACCGAGACCACGATCAACAACACCCATGACTTCGGCATCGGACGAAATCTCAACAACCTGCCCGCCCTGCGGGCCATCGGCTTTGCCGCCAACCGTCGGTTGCTCGAAGTTGAGACCATCGCCCAGGATTGTCTCCTGGCCGAGGCGGTGTTCGATCAGGTCACCCAACCGCAGGTGGTCGCCGGCCAGCGCGCCGCCGGGCTGCACTTCGACGATCCGCGGGTGCTGGCGCTATTCACCGCACTGTGCCTGTTCCTCACCCAGCCGGAAGGGTTCCGCCATGCCAGCCTGCGCGACTGGATGGCGCAGGCACTCGGGGTGCCGCTCGCTGCCTACTCAGGCGCACGCATGACCTATGATCTGCGGCGACTGCGGCTGCACGGCCTGATCGAACGGATTCCACAAAGCCACCGCTACCGGGTCACGGGCCTGGGACTGCGGGTCGCTCTATTCTTCACCAAGGTGCACAGTCGCATCCTGCGCCCAGGTTTGTCCCAACTGTTCGACGGCTGCCACAAGGCGCCCAACCGGCCCATTGCCACCGCCATGAACCGACTGCAGCAGGCGTTTGCGGACCTGTTCGATCAAGCGAAACTGGCACCCGCCCAAATTTGACTCACGCGCGCAGAAAGTTTGTCCTCAAGGAATCCTAGGGCCTCGAAGTACTCGACGCACTCGGGCAGGTCGATGAACATCGCCGGACGCGCCCCACCATCGACCGTGCCACCCCCTTCCCCGAAATCCGCATAGATGCGCTCGCAGTCCGCTCGGGTCCGCGTGGACCTGGGTCTGGAGGCGCACTCCTCGATCGCCGCCTCTCGCGGCGGGGCAATCTTCGCCTCCCTGGCTTCCTCGCATCGCTGCCGGAGTTCCTCCAATGACGCAGTCTGGGAGATCGCCGGTGAGCCAACCACAAGGGCAAGCAGGGATACCGAAAAAAGAGGGGCCTTTTTCATCGATCGCAACCCTGGGGACTCAGGAAGCGTTGAACGGGAAGAGCAGGGGCGCAACCAGCAGGGTGACGAGATAGGTCAGGAAAAGCAAGGCGAAGCCTACCTTTCATCTTGATCTCTCTCCATTCGTCGGAACGAGAAAAGTGGTGATTGGAAATCAGCATCCTTGCGCCGACTGGAGCGGAGTCAAAATGCTGCCGTCAGCGACACCG
>JARRJV010000106.1 GCA_037388825.1 Acidiferrobacteraceae bacterium
GTCGCGTTGGCGACACAAGACCGGAAAGACCCCTTCCCAAATCAACTTTGATAGTATGGAACGTCCAGGACACGGACCCCGGTAGCGGAGGCAGGAAAATGTCGCTAGAAGGTGGCAAGGCCACAAGAGAAGATCTCGTTCGCAGCGCGGTGATTCCCGGGTTCGGCTTTTTTGTCGGCCTGGGCGCGCTGTGGAGGAACCAGATCCAGCGCGGGCTTGCCATGATGGGGGTTTCCCTGGGCGTTCTGGGTCTTGTGGTTGCCCTGGCATTCGGGATCGCGCGCTACCGGAACGCGCCGGCGGTTACGGGCGCGATCACCACGGCGGGCATCGAGCTGGAACTGAAGAAGGTGGCCCATACGATTTCCCTCAATTGCCCCAAGATGGTTGATGCGAATACCCGGCTGGACCACGCCGAGGCCGGGCCGGGCCGGGTCTTGACGTTTTACTACACTTTTCCCAAGGTCTCGTCTTCCCATGTCCCGGAATCGGTGTTCAGTGAGAAGGTGGCGGCCTCCAATCTGGAGGCTGCCTGTCACGCCAAGGCACTCAAACCGTTCTTCGAGCATGACATTACCGTGATCTACCGGTACAAGGCGAATGACGGCAAGCAGCTTGGGATAGTCAAGGTCAACCGGCAAAGCTGCGGGCTGAACCACGCCGGTTCAGCGGATCGCCCGGGAAACTCATAGAAGCGGCCCCAAACAGACCTACATTGCTCCTGCCGGTGCCGGAGACACGCCATGGAAATCCGAGGTGCCCGCAAGCAGGACGCGCATCACATTGCCTACCTCACCAATCTGGCGGGAGAAGGTATCTCGGAATACTACTGGGCAGGCCTGGCGCAGGAGGGCGAAACGCCGCTCGAAGTGGGTGCTCGGCGCGCGTCCCGGGACGAGGGTGGTTTCAGCTACTCCAATAGCCGGGTCTGCGTTGAAGGGGAATCTGTCCTGGGTATGATCGTTGCGTATTGCCAGCCTGATCCCTACGACCCGGGCGATCTGTCTGGTTTGCCAGAGGCAATGCATCCCCTGGTTGAGCTCGAGAGCACCGCCCCCGGAAGCTGGTATATCAACGCCGTCGCAACCTATAAGGAACACCGTGGTAAGGGAGTCGCGCGACTGCTGCTTGCGGAGACAGAGAAGCGGGCAAGGTCCAGGGGTTGTGAGCGTATGAGCCTCATCGTCGCATCGGACAATGCCGCGGCAAGAAGGCTCTACGATCGCCTTGGGTTCGAAGCCGTTAGAGCCCTGCCAGTGATTCCCTGGCCAGGGGCTTCCCAGGGCGGAGACTGGATTCTCCTGGCACGGGCGGTATCGGTCGCGTCGGGAGCGTAGCGCGCGAGCATGTCACACGCCTTTCGCGAAGCGGCCGCGGTCGTGCGGCTCGCTAAAATCGATTGACGGTCCCATCGGTATGATCCCGTAGGGATTCATGTAGCGGTGGCTCGCGAAATAGTGACCCTTGATGTGTTCCGGATTGCAGGTATCCGCCACCCCCGGTACCTGATAGAGCTCCTTCAGATAGTTCCAGAGATTCGGGTAGTCCACGATTCGTCGGATGTTGCATTTGAAGTGGCAGACATAGACCAGGTCGAAGCGTATCAGGGTCGCGAACATGCACCAGTCTGCCTCGGTAATCACGTCCCCACACAGATAGCGCCGTTTATCCAGTACGGAATCCCAGTGGTCCAGCGCGGCGAATAGTTCAGTCACCGCTTCGTTGTAGGCCTCCTGACTGGTTGAGAATCCCGTTCGGTAGACGCCGTCATTAACGGGTCCATAGATCGCGTCGATGGTTTCGTCGATCTGCTGGCGCAAGTCGCGCGGATAGAAGGCAACGGATGCATCGCCGATTGCATCAAACTCGGTGTCCAGCATGCGCATGATCTCACGCGATTCGTTGTTCACGATCGTTCCCGACTCCTTGTCCCACAGGACCGGTACCGTAACCCTCCCGCTGTAGTCGGACCTGGCCTGCAGATAGACATCGCGCAGGTACTTCTTGTGATTGACGAAGTCGGGGATACAGCCTGGATTCTCGGTGAATTCCCAGCCCTCATCGCCCATGTAGTAGTCAACCACGGACAGGGAAATCGCATCTTCCAGGTTCTTCAGCTTGCGCAGGATCATGGTGCGGTGCGCCCACGGGCAGCCGAGCGAGACGTAAAGGTGATAGCGCCCCGGCTCGGCCTTGAAGCCTGAAGACCCGTCCGCCGTCACCTTGTCGCGGAACTGTGTCTCTGGGCGCAGGAAGCGCCCCGCCTGATCGGATTCGTACCATTCGGTACTCCATCTTCCGTTGATCAACTGGCCCATAATCTTGTCCGTTCATTGGTGCGGCCGGGACCCATGGTCCGGCCGCGGACTATGTCGCCCGGCCTATGCGGTCTTGTCCAGGCTCTTGGGACCGGGACCCATGGAGGCAATCAGTAGCAATGCGCCCATGACCGCGATGTCCTTCGCGAACAGAACCTGCGTGAGCGTATGCATGGTCGGATCGCTGACAGCCCAGAAATTGTGCATAAACAGGTTTACCGGAATCACCCATACCAACAGGATAACGGCGGCCCAACGCGCCTTCCACCCGACCAGAATCAGCAGTGCGCATCCCAACTCGATTGGAATGCTCAGGATCAGCGCGAGCTCCGCAAGAGGCACGTGGTGCGCGGTCATGTACCCAAGCGTCCCACTGAAGTTCGTGATCTTGCTGATGCCAGCAGGAATAAACATTTGCACAATCAGGATGCGCCCGAGGAGCGGACCCCATTCTTTCAGTAGATTTTGCATGACTGTTCCTCCGTGTCAGTGAGTTGAGGCGGTAGCAGGGAGGTCGAACAGGAGAACCTCTCCCTGGTCGATGCCGTGCAGGGTCAGATCGTTTTCTGAATCAATGCGGACACCATCCCCTTCCTGCAAGGACAAGTCGTTCAGCCGGACTTTGCCCCGCGCGACATGAAGATAGGCGATCCGTCCTGGTTCCAGTTCCAGCTCCGCCGATTCATTCCCTGAAAACAGGCCGGCGTACAAACGGGCGTCCTGGTGGATCGTAATGGAACCATCGCGCCCGTCGGGCGAGGCCACCAGCCGAAACTGTCCCCGGCGCTGGGCTTCTGGAAATTCCTTTTGTTCGTACTCCGGCGCCAGGCGTTTTTCCCGCGGGAAGATCCAGATCTGCAGGAAGTGCACGGGATCGCTGTCCGAGGCGTTGTATTCGCTGTGCGTGACGCCGGTGCCGGCACTCATGCGCTGGATCTCCCCGGGGCGAATGATGGACCCGTTGCCCATGGAATCCTTGTGCTCCAACGCTCCCTCGAGCACGTAGCTGATGATCTCCATGTCACGGTGTGGGTGCGGCGGGAATCCCGCGCCAGGTGCGACCCGGTCGTCGTTGATCACGCGAAGCACGGAAACATGAACATGTTTCGGGTCGAAATAATCGGCAAAGGAAAACGTGTGCCGGCTGCGTAGCCAGCCGTGATCCGCAAATCCCCGGTCATCCGCCTTGCGCACAGTGATCATGCCTTTCCCCCTCATTCGCGCAGAGTCTTGTGTGTGCCGTCGCAGTAGGGCTTGTTCCCCGAGTGCTTGCAACCGCACAAATAAACGGTTCTTTTCTCCGTGAGCTCGAATCTGACCGGCCTGAGGCTCATGGCCTTGTGCGAGCCGTCACAAAACGGCTGGTTTTGCGATCGACCGCAGGCGCACCAGGAATAGGTGCCCGGCTCGAGCTCCACGGCGTACGGGCCCCGTTGGGCAATGCGGGCTTCATCGATCGTCTCGGCATTGGCCATTTGCTGTCTCCCGGCTGATTCAAGCACATTCGCCATGGTGATGATTCAATTCATCTGAATAACGGGTAAAATATATTCCCCGTTATTTACGAATGAAACCGAAAATCTCTGCCCGTATCGTTCAGAAAAAATGAATATCCATTTGTCGCTGGATGCCCTTCAGGTTCTCGATGCCATCGACCGGCGCCGAAGCTTCGCCGCGGCCGCGGAAGAACTGCACCGCGTGCCTTCCGCCATTACCTATACGGTCAACAAGCTGGAGGAAGAGCTGGGTGTCACCTTGTTTGACCGCAGCGGACACCGTGCAGTTCTCACGGCCGCCGGCCGGGAACTGGTTCAGGAAGGCCGCCACCTTTTGCAGGCCGCCGTTTCTCTTGAAAACCGCCTGAAACGGGTAGCAACCGGGTGGGAAACGGAATTGCGCATTGCCGTCGGGGACCTGGTGAATTTCGGCTCTGTACTGGAATTGTTGGAGCAGTTTTGCGACCAGGGTCGGGGTACCCATCTCCGGATCATGAGTGAGGTTTTCGGCGGGCTGTGGGATGCGCTAGTAACCGATCGCGCCGATCTGGTCATTGGTGCCGGCGCCGATGTCCCTCCCGGTGGCGGTTACTCCATTCTTCCCTTGGGTGAGGTGGAATTCGTCTTTGCGGTGGCTCCACACCACCCCTTGGCCGACCGTCCGGAACCGCTTTCCCCCGAAGATATCGTTGGATTTCGTGCGATCGCGGCGGCCGTCACCTCGGTCGGATTTCTGCCCGCAAGCTGGATCGCGGGTGATCTTCAGAGCGGCCGGCTCAAGATCAAACAGGTCCAGGAGCCGAGAGGTCCCGGCCGACTCGTCAGCGCCTGGCGAACCCGGCATGGGGGTCGGGCCCTGGAGTGGTTTCGCAACCAGCTCGCGCAAAAAGAGGTATGCGAAGCGCTTCTTTCCGGGGCCAGGGTCGCTTGAGGGATGCTGCGGGAAATCAACAGCTTCCGGCGCATGAGAAGAAATGTTATGCACACCCCTAGTCAGGCCAGATTTTTTGTGTTAGAGCGCCCGGCGAAAAACAGGCCGCATGTCCGGAATTTCCATTTTTGTAACTAACTTACTGTATCTAAAGCAATTAATATTCGTCTATTTTTTCAGCAATCTGACACTTTGGTGAAACGGTTTCCTGCGGAATCGTGGCGCCGCCGTCTTCATTCACAATGTTATCCACAGGTTTTGTGGGTATCTCCGAACCCGTTTCTCAACAATCAGTTGGATCGCTTTCCTCTACTGCGCCCTAGGAACAAAAGCTAAGGCAAGCGATTTTGCCGGGCACGGAGCTGGCAGGCGCTGTGCTACATTGCCGCCCATGTCCGCCGCCTCCACCTACCTGAAAGTCGCCGTGCCGGTTCCGGCGCGCACCTTTTTTGACTACCTGGCGCCGGCGGATGGGCCGGCCGCGAAACCCGGCAGCCGCGTGCGTGTGCCTTTCGGCCGGCGCCAGCTGGTCGGGCTGGTGCTGGACTGCCCCGAAACCAGCGAGATCCCGGATCAGCGGCTGAAGGCTGTTGTGGAAGTGCTGGACGAAGAGCCCCTGATTCCCGATTCCCTGCTGCAATTGCTGGGGTGGGCAAGTGATTACTATCACCACGCCCCGGGCGAGGTGGTCCGCCCAGCCCGAGCGGGCGCCGCTGCAACGGCGGCTATTACAGGTCCTGGTCGCCAGCGAGGAAGGCCTGGGCGCGGAAGACCTGGCCGAGATCTCGGCCGGTTGGCGCAAACCCCTCGATGCCCTGGTGGAAAACGGTTGGGCAGAGGAATTCCGCGAGACCTTGTTGCCCCCGGTCCCAGACTCTCCGGTGCCCGTACGGCTGAACCCGGAACAACAGCAGGCTGTGGAGACCGTGGCTTCGGCACCGGGGTTTTCCTGCGAGCTGCTGTTCGGGATCACAGGAAGCGGAAAGACCGAGGTCTATATCGAGCTTGCGACCCGAATCCTGTCCCAGGGACGCCAGGTGCTGGTATTGGTCCCGGAAATCGGTCTTACTCCCCAGTTGGTGGACCGCTTTCGCCGATCTCTCGGCACGCCCGTAGTGGCCCTGCATTCGGCGCTGGGCGACAGCGAGCGCCTGGCGGCGTGGATGCTGGCGCGCACGGGCAAGGCGGGCGTGATCCTGGGAACCCGTTCCGCGGTTTTTACGCCCTTCCGCGATCTCGGCCTGATCGTGGTGGATGAGGAACACGACAGTTCCTACAAACAGCAGGACGGCTTCCGCTACCATGCCCGCGACGTGGCGGTGATGCGTGCCAGCCGCGAAGGCATTTCCGTTGTCCTGGGTTCGGCAACGCCATCGCTGGAGAGCCTGTACCAGGCGCAGCGGGGACGCTACCGCTTGCTGGAACTGACCGCGCGCGCCACCGAGGGCGAGCTGCCGCGGATCGAGATCCTGGACATGAAGCGTCTGGCGGCCAACGACGGACTCTCGCATCCGCTGCTGCAGGCGGTCCGGGCGCGCTTGGGAACAGGGGAGCAAAGCCTGTTGTTTCTCAATCGCCGCGGTTATGCCCCGGTGCTCATGTGTTACGACTGCGGCTGGATTGCCCAATGTCGGCGCTGCGATGCGCGCCTGACCATCCATCGCGGCCAGCAACGACTGCGTTGCCACCATTGTGGTGCGGAGCAGGCCCTGCCCACGGTGTGCCCGGAGTGCGAAGGCACGCGCATCGAGCCATTGGGCGAGGGCACGGAGCGGGTAGAGGCCTCCCTCGCCAGACTCTTTCCCGACGCCCGCATCATCCGCATCGATCGCGACACCACAAGGCGCAAGGGTTCGCTGGAGGAGTCACTCCGGCGCGTCCATGGGGGCGAGGCCGATATCCTGGTCGGCACCCAGATGTTGGCCAAGGGCCACGACTTCCCGCACATCACCCTGGTGGGGATCCTGAACGTGGACCAGGGCCTGTACGGTTCCGATTTTCGCGCCGCCGAATTTCTCGCCCAGCAGGTGATCCAGGTCAGTGGTCGCGCCGGTCGCGGAAAGCGGCCAGGCGAGGTCATGATTCAGACCTGGCATCCGGGTCATCCAGTCTTCGCCGCACTACGTAATCACGACTACCGCGGCTTCAGTGAATACGAACTCAGTCAGCGCAGCGAGGCAGGCTATCCGCCGTTCGCCTTCCTGGCCTTGCTGCGGGCGGAATCAAAACACAAGGGCGAGGCCCTGGACATGCTGGAGCAGGCGCTGGATCGGGCGCCCCCGGTCCCGGAGGGCATGGAGCTGCTACCGCCTCTGCCCTCGCTCATGGAACGGCGAGCCGGCTACTACCGGGCCCAGTTGCTGGTGCGGGCGCAGGAGCGACGGGTCCTGCATCCCTTTCTGCGCTCCTGGCTGGAGGGAATCGAGAAACTGCCATTGGCGCGGCGGGTGCGTTGGTCGGTGGACGTCGATCCGACAGAGATGTTCTGAGCTCCCGCTACATCGGTTCCTTAAATACCACCAGCATGACAATGGCCACGAGCAGCACGAGCGGAAATTCATTGAGCCAGCGATAGAAGCGGTCCCCGTGGCGGTTGCGGTCATGGCGGAAGTCGATCATCAACTTGCCGCAATAGACATGGAAAGCGGCCAGAACGGCAACCAGACTCACCTTGATATGTAACCAGGTGCCCGTCATCCCGGTCCCGAACCACATCCACAGTCCAAAGGCGATCGCCAGTACCGCGGCCGGAGTCATGATGCCAAAGAACAGCTTGCGTTCCATGATCTTGAAGCGATCGATGCTGATCTGGTCTCTGGACATGGCGTGATATACGAACAGTCGCGGCAGATAGAACAGCCCGGCAAACCAGGAGATCACAAAAACAATATGGAAGCTCTTGATCAGGTTGAAGGTGGTTTCGGTCACGGTGTGCCTCTCCAGGGATACGAAATGAATCCGGTCACGGGCGTTTCGCGGTGGGGAGCATAGCACGCATGTCCGCATCCAGGCTCCGGAAGTCCAGTGCGCCGGTATGGTGCCAGCGCTCGCGCCCATCGGGACCGATTAGCACCGCCGCGGGAATGAGGGTGATATCGCCGAAGGCGCGGACGACGGAACCATCGAAGTCCAGGGCAACCGGGTACGGCATCTTCAGCCTTTGTTGCCACTCTGCCACGCTCCACGGCGGATCATAGGGCATGGCCACGGCGATCACCTCCAGTCCGCGTGGATGCCACTGGCGATAGAATTCGGCCAGGAGGGGTGCTTCCGTGATGCAGGGGCGACAGGTGGTGGCCCAGAAGGTCACCAGTACCGGACGGCCGCGCAACGACTTCAGTTCGACGTGGCTGCTGTCCAGCAGGGTGAAACGAACCGGGGTTTCTGCCGGGCGGGCCGCCCACCAGGCGTACAGACCGAGGATGAGCGCGAGCACCAGGATGGCGCCGATCCCGGCCGCCACTTTTGTGCGGCGCATCATCGTACGACTCGCTCCGTTTCCGGTTCGAGAAAGAGTTCCAGCAGATTGTTGAGGTGCGTTCGGCCCAGTTGCGTCGGGCGTATGGTATGGGCGTCGCGTTCGATCAGCCCGCGCTGCTCGGCAAGGGCCAGCGCCTCGCCCGCGGCGGTGATGGGCAGACCGGTGTGGTCCTGAAACAGGTGTACCGGGAAGCCATGGGTCAGACGCAGGGCGTTGAGCATGAATTCGACCACGAGGTCGTGACGGTCCAGGGTTTGTTCTCCGTCCACGGAAGCCGGCGTGCCCGCAGTCTGCAGATAGCTCTTCGGGTGTTTGTGCTTCCACAGCCGGGTAACGCTCCGGGCGTCGCTCAGTTTCCCATGGGCCCCGGCACCGATGCCGAGGTAGTCGCCAAAGTTCCAGTAGTTGATGTTATGCCGGCTTTCGCGCTCGGGATGTGCGTAGGCGGAGACTTCGTACTGGCCGAATCCCGCATCGGCGGTCATGGCCTGCAGCGCAGTTTGCATCTCCCAGATCGTATCCTCGTCGGGCAGCACCGGTGGCCTGGCATTGAACAGGGTGTTGGCTTCGATGGTCAGTTGATACAGCGACAAGTGCGTGGGTGTCTGTTCCAGCGCCGTCGTCAGGTCGGCCTTTGCCTGGTCGACCGTTTGGCCCGGCAGGCCGAACATAAGGTCGAGATTGAAATTGTTGAAGCCTGCGTCCCGCGCCGCCCGGGCCGCGGCCAGGGACTCGTCCCGCCCATGGATACGGCCAAGGGCCTGCAGTTTTTCCGGCTCGAAACTCTGGATGCCGATGGACAAGCGGTTGATCCCGGCCTCGCGGTAGCCGCGAAAACGCTCGAGTTCCACGGTGCCGGGATTCGCCTCCAGGGTGATCTCGGCACGCGGGTCCAGCGGTACGCGGGCGCGAATCCCGGACAGCAGCCGATCGATGGACGCGGGCGCAAACAGACTGGGTGTGCCACCGCCGAAGAACACGGTATGTACCGTGCGGCCCCAGACCCGGGGAAGGTCCTGTTCCAGGTCGCGCAGCAAGGCATCGACGTAGGCCGCCTCGTCGATCTCGCCGCGGACCTCGTGGGAATTGAAGTCGCAATAGGGGC
>JARRJV010000107.1 GCA_037388825.1 Acidiferrobacteraceae bacterium
GCCGCCGGATCACATCCAGCATCTGGTAGAGGACATCCGCGTTCCCCGGGGCGCGGGTGCGTCGACGCACTAGACGGCGTATGCAAAACTGTCTCGCCATGGCCCCGCATCCGCGGGGTCATGGCGGTTTTTTTGCGGCCATCGATTGCCGGGAGCGACGATTCTGGCTTCGGTCGGAAACCCGCGGTAGCCTGCTTGCAGATCCCTTGGACCAGTTGGTGCGAACCCCATGGAAGTTGAGCTGATCGAAATCCGGGAATTTCTCGCAGGTCTTACCCCGTTCGATCACCTGCCGGAAGAGGCCCTTGACCAGCTGCCGCGCGAGTTGTCGGTCCGCTATTTGCGCCGCGGCTCGAAATTCCCCCCGGCCGATGGCGGTGGCACCAATCTCTATATCGTTCGTACCGGAGCGATCGAGTTGCGCGATCCGGCCGGCGAATTGGTGGACAAGGTCGGCGAAGGGGAACTGTACTCGGCCGCATGTGTAGGGACGGAAGAAAGGCAAGGGAGCGATCTCCAGGGACATGCCGCGGAAGATTGCCTGCTGTACCTGATGCCGTGTTCACGCCTTGGGCTTCTGCGGGAACAGTACCTTGAATTCGACGCATACTTCACTGCGTCATTGCGCGCCCGGCTCCAGCGGGCGCTGATGCAGCAGAAAGGCACCCTTGCCGCAGGCGCTTCCCTGTCGAACATTCCGGTACGCAGCCTGGTTGCGCGTGCGCCGGTCACCCTCTCCGTCGACAGTACGGTTGGCGATGCAGCCCGGCGCATGACCGAGGAGGGAATATCATCCCTGCTGTTGCTCGACCAGGAACGCCTCGTTGGCCTGCTCACCGACAGCGATATCCGAAGCCGGTGCATGGCCGCGAATCTGCCACCGGAGACGCCGGTGCGCAGGGTCATGACCAAAGACGTGCATACGATTGCCGCGGACAGTCCAGCCTTCGAGGCCCTGACGACCATGACCCGCCTGAATGTGCACCACCTTCCTGTCATGGATGGCGGCAAGCCGGTGGGCCTTGTTTCCAACAATGATCTCATTCGTTTCGAGAGCGCGAACACCGTCTACCTCGCCGGTGCGGTGCGCAGGTGCGAAACCGTGGGCGAACTGGCCGCCATGAGCAAAGGCCTGCCGGAACTTCAGCGAAAGCTCGTGTACGCCGGAACCACGCCCGGTCATCTCGGCCGGGCCATTTCCTCCGTTACCGATGCATTCAGCGAACGTCTGCTGGAACTGGCGGAACAGGAGCTGGGCCCGCCACCGGTGCCTTATCTCTGGGTGGCGGTCGGCTCGCAGGCGCGACGGGAACAGACGGTACACAGCGACCAGGACCATGCCCTGATCCTGTCGGATGACTTTCGGCCCGAACAACACGACGGGTATTTCCTGGCTCTTGCCGCCCGTGTGAGCGATGGCCTCGCGTCCTGCGGATTTCCCTATTGCCCGGGCGGGATCATGGCGAGCAATACCGAATGGCGACAGCCCCGGCGGGTCTGGCACAGCAAGTTCGAGGACTGGATCGATCAGCCGGCGCGCAAGTCGATCATGCTTGCCTGCAATTTCTTCGACATGCGTCCCCTGCGTGGTTTACGTGAGCTGTATGAGTCCTGGTATCCGGATATTCTCGCCCGCGCGGCCGACAACGAGATCTTCCTCGCGCACATGGCGGCGAATGCGCTCACGGCGCGGCCGCCCCTCGGATTCTTTCGCAATTTCCTTCTCGTGCATGGCGGCGAATACGACCACACGCTGGATCTCAAGCTGCGCGGAATCATGCCCATCGTCGATCTGGCGCGTGTCTATGCCCTGGCCGCGGGGCAGCCTGAACGCAATACCGCAGCGCGCCTGCGGGCGGCGGGCGACGCAGGTACGCTCAGCAAGGAAGGAGCCGCGAACCTCGTAGACGCCCTGGAGTTCATATCCACGGTCCGCGCCCGCCACCAGGCGCAGCAGATCCGCAATGGCCGGGAGCCGGACAACCACGTCCAGCCTGACGAACTGTCCGCCCTCGAGCGCGGGCATCTGAAAGACGCCTTTTCGGTGATTTCAAACATGCAGGACGCGCTGGCGCAGCGCTACCAGACGGACCGGATCGTCTGACCATGCTCGATCGCCTGTTTCCGCTGGAGTACCGTAGAAGGAGGCTGGCGCGTCGCACCGCGCCGGGGCCGTTGCAGAATTATCTGTCGACACCCTTTCCGGATCCGGGACGGGACTGCCGGGAAGTGGAATATCTGGCACTCGATCTGGAAACGACCGGATTGGAGCCGCAAACCGATGCCATCGTCAGCGTCGGCATGGTGACGATGTACGGAACCCGCATCGATCTTGCCACGGCCGAACACCGCGTGGTCCGCGTGGAAAGGCCGATGTCGGAACGAAGCGTGGTGGTGCATCGACTGACGGATGACAGGGTGGCTGCGGGTGAGCCGCTGCATCAGGCCCTCGCGGACGTGCTCACCCGACTCGCAGGCCGGGTGCTGTTGGTACACTACGCGCCGGTGGAGACGGAATTCCTGCGCCGCGCCTGCGCAAAGGTTTTTCACGGCGACTTCACGGCGCGAGTCGTAGATACCCAGCAACTGGCCCGGCGCTGGCTCGAGCGACGCAATCAGCCCTATCGTGCCACTGATCTGCGCTTGTTCAATCTGAGAACGCGTTATAATCTGCCACGTTATGTGGCGCACAATGCGCTCAGCGATGCCCTTGCATGTGCTGAACTGTTCGCCGCCCAGATCGCAGAACGTGAGTCCGGTCGTGCGATGCCGCTCAAGGATTTTCTGGTGAGAATCTGATGTCTGATGCCTGTGGGGCAGGCCACTACGGCGTTGCTGCCCAGGACCGGATTCTCCCGATCAGGCCAAAACGGAGGAGAGAAGAATGTCGACAGAAAAAATCTATCCGGTACCGGCGACCGTCGCCGCCCACGCACACATCGATGCAGAGCAGTACAAGGAAATGTACCGCCGATCGCTGGACGATCCTGACGGATTCTGGGCGGAACAGGCGGAAAAGTTTCTAAGCTGGTCCGGCAAGTGGGATCGCGTTTCCGACTGGAGCTTTGCCGAAGACGACCTCCACATCAAGTGGTTCGAGGGTGGCAAGCTGAACGTCGCCTACAACTGCATTGATCGTCACCTGGCCGATCGCGGCGACCAGACCGCCTTCATCTGGGAGGGCGACGATCCCGGTGTCGACAAGAAGATCACCTATCACGAATTGCACGAACAGGTCAGTCGCCTGGGAAATGCGCTGAAGGCGCGGGGAGTGAAGAAGGGAGATCGCGTCTGTATCTACATGCCCATGATCCCCGAGGCAGCCTACGCGATGCTGGCCTGCGCCCGAATCGGTGCCGTACACTCGGTGGTCTTCGGCGGATTTTCTCCCGAGTCCCTCAAGGACCGGATTCTGGATTCCGACTGCCAGACGGTGATTACCGCTGATGAGGGGGTACGCGGAGGCAAACACATTCCTTTGAAGAACAACGTCGATGAGGCCCTGGCCGAGTGTCCCAATGTGCATACGGTGCTGACCGTGCGCCATACCGGCGGCAAGACCAACTGGCACGACGGGCGCGACGTCTGGTATCACGAAGCCGTGGAACCCGCCTCATCCGATTGTCCGCCGGAGGAAATGGATGCCGAGGACCCGCTATTCATTCTTTATACTTCCGGTTCCACCGGGAAGCCGAAGGGGGTGTTGCACACCACCGGTGGCTATCTGCTGTTTGCCGCCATGACCCACAAGTACGTTTTCGACTACCAGGAAGGCGAGGTCTTCTGGTGCACGGCCGATGTTGGATGGGTCACCGGTCACAGCTATATCGTCTACGGCCCACTGGCCAACGGCGCGATCAGCCTGATCTTTGAGGGTATTCCGACGCATCCCGACAGTTCCCGGTTCTGGCAGGTGTGCGACAAGCACAAGGTGAATATCTTTTACACCGCGCCGACCGCGATCCGCGCCCTCATGCGTGATGGCGATGAGCCGGTGAAGCGAACCGACCGCAGCAGTCTGCGAATCCTCGGCACCGTGGGCGAGCCCATCAATCCGGAGGCCTGGGAGTGGTACTACCGGGTTGTCGGAGATTCGCGTTGCCCGGTCGTGGATACCTGGTGGCAGACAGAAACCGGCGGTCATTTGATTACGCCCCTGCCGGGTGCCACCGCGCTCAAGCCGGGATCGGCGACGTTGCCTTTCTTCGGGGTGGAGCCGGGTATCGTGGATCCGGCAAGCGGCAAGCTCATCGAGACAAGCGAGGCCACGGGGGCACTGGTGATCCGGCGGCCGTGGCCGGGGCAGATGCGAACGGTATATGGTGATCATCAGCGGTTCGTTGATACCTATTTCAAGACCTATCCCGGAACCTACTTTTCCGGCGACGGGGCCCGTCGCGACAAGGATGGGTACTACTGGATCACCGGGCGAATGGACGATGTTCTGAATGGGTCGGGCCATCGTCTTGGCACCGCGGAGATCGAAAGCGCCATGGTCCTGCACGATGCGGTGGCCGAG
>JARRJV010000108.1 GCA_037388825.1 Acidiferrobacteraceae bacterium
GTTTACGGCAAGGACATTCATGGCTTCTCCTGTGCCGGCCGGTACCAGCGCAAGCGGTTGGCGTTGCTCACTACGGTGACGGAAAGGCCGCCGGTATTGTTGCGGTAGCGGATCCTGTAAAGGAAGACTCGAAATCGGCGATCGAACGTCTGCATGGACTCGGCATCAAGGTCGTTATGCTTACGGGTGACAACCGCTCCACCGCGGAGGCGGTGGCAAAACAGGTTGGCGTGGACGAGGTGCTGGCCGAGGTTCTGCCCGAGGACAAGGCCAACAAGGTGGCCGAGGTCCAGGCCCGCGGCGGGATCGTCGGTATGGTCGGCGACGGAATCAATGACGCACCGGCCCTGGCCCGCGCCGATGTCGGCTTCGCCATCGGGACCGGAACCGACGTGGCCATCGAGAGTGCAGATGTCACGCTCATGCGTGGGTCCCTCCACGGTGTGCCAGACGCGATCGGCGTGTCCAAGGCAACCGTGCGGAATATCAAGGAAAACCTGTTCGGTGCCTTCGTCTACAATTCACTCGGCATTCCGGTGGCCGCCGGAATTCTGTACCCATTCTTTGGTATCCTGCTCAATCCCATTATCGCCGGCGCTGCCATGGCGATGTCTTCCGTCACCGTAGTGAGCAACGCCAACCGCTTGCGCTGGTACCGGCCGGCACAGGAGAAGCCATGAATGTCCTTGCCGTAAACGTCGGCGCCCTGGCGGTCATCGCGCTTATCGTCTGGTGGTTCTGGTTGTCCAGCCCGCGGGCGAAACAGGAAACCGGGGCTGCGCCCATCGACATCCTGGTGGACAATGGCGTGTATACGCCGGCCCGCATCGAGGTGCCGGCGGGCCGCCCGATCACGCTTCGGTTTCTGCGCAAGGACCCGAGCCCGTGCGCGGAGAAGGTCCTGTTCGACGATCTGTCCGTTGCGGCCGATCTCGCTGTAGACAAACCAACCGACGTGAAGATTCTCGCGAACGAACCCGGCGAGCACGAATTCAGTTAAGTCGTTCGTTAATCCTGCGCTAGCCCTCGCCCATGATCCTTCCCCGGCGGGCAGCTGCGTCACATGCGCATGACATCGGCTTGAATAAACACAACGAGGAGGTGTGTCATGAACAAGTTTTCCCGTCGAAGTTTCTTCAAACTGAGCGGAATTACCGCCGCCGCTGCGGCGACGACTCCGCTGGCTGCCTGCGCCAGCGGCAGCGATATTCCCCACGCCGCCGGCATCACCGGCAAGGCGGCCGATCTGCCCAAGGCCAAGGGCCCGCGTGTGGTGGTCGTGGGCGGCGGCTGGTCCGGGCTGACCATGGCCAAGTACCTGAAGAAGGAACATCCGGACTTCGATGTCGTCCTGATCGAGAAGCGCGGTCTCTTCATGTCCTGCCCCATCACGAACCTGTGGCTGGCGGACCAGGTGAAGCTCGAATTTCTCGACCATAGTTTTCTCGATGCCGCCAAGAACAATAACTACATCTTCTTCAATGCCACGGTGATCGACGTCGACCGCAAGAGTCGCAAGGTCTACACCGAACAGGGGTACCTGAAGTACGAGTACCTGGTGCTGGCTCCGGGCATCGACTACAACTATAGCGCCATCGGTGTCACCGATCCCGTCGACGTGAACACCTTGAAGACAAACTACCCGGCCGGGTTCATGCCGGGCTCGGAGCACCTGTCGATCAAGAACAAGCTGGCGGAGTTCGAGGGCGGCGTTTTCGTGCTGACAGTGCCGCAAGGCAACTACCGTTGCCTTCCGGCGCCATACGAGCGCACATGTATGGTTGCGGCCGAATTCAAGAAGCAGAAGATCAAGGGCAAGGTGCTGCTGCTGGATGGCAACCCGGACATTACCATCAAGAAGGATGGCTTCCATCACGCCTTCGATGAGCTGTACAAGGGGATCGTCGAGTACCAGCCGGGGGCGATAATCAAGTCCGTGGATGTAGCCGGCAAGACCATCAAGACCGAGTTTGATTCCTACAAGTTCGACGATGGCGCCATCTATCCGCGGGTGCGGGCCTCGCGCCTGATCGAGACCCTGGGGCTGGTGAAGCCGGATAGCCCGCAGTTCGAGGCCAACATCGATCCATTCAAATACAACGTGATCGGCGACGAACACGTCTATGTCACCGGCGATGCGCGGCCCATGGGTTTTTCCAAGAGCGGCAATACCTCTAATTCCGAGGCCCATTACGTGGCCAAGGTGATCGCGGCCCATGCCCAAGGCAAGGAGATCCCGTGGGAGAGCCCGCACACGGTTTGCTTCTCCGCGGTCATGATCGATCCGCTCGAATCCATCAGCGTGGACGCGCATTACAAATACAATGAAAAGGAGAAGCACTTCGGCTTCTACGATGTCAAGATGGTCCAGAACTGGAGCGCCGACCGCGGTCAGGCCAACCTGGAATGGGCGCGCGGCATGTATCGGGACATGTTCAGCTAATCGCGGCGACTGAGGTGTTGTGGAAAGAAGAGAGTTCGTAAAGCTGTGCATGACGGCGGCGACCGCAGTCGCCGCCGCGCCCCGGGTTCTGGCCGAGACTGGCGGTTCGCTGCATACCCATGAACGGGCGCAGCTGACAGACCGCCAGGGGCGTCCGCTGACTGCCCACGCCTTGCGGCGTCAGGAGACCTACGTTTTCAACTATCCATACGCGAGCACCCCGTGCTTTCTGCTTCGCCTGAAAGAGCCCGCGCCGGACGGATTGGAACTCAAGCCGAAGGAGGGCTCGCCCTATACGTGGCCCGGCGGGGTCGGTCGTGATCATTCGGTCGTGGCCTTCTCCGCCATCTGTCCGCACCAGCTCTCTTTTCCCTCGGCCGTGCGCAGCGTGATCGACTATCGTCGTGACAAGAGCCAGGCCGCCGGCCGCGCCGGGGTCATCGTCTGTTGTGCCCACGGTAGCGTTTACGATCCGACCCACGGTGCCAGGGTCCTCGGCGGTCCGGCGCCCCAGCCACTGACGACCATTGCACTGGAACATGACCCGAGGACGGATCACCTCTATGCCGTGGGCACGATGGGTATCGAGGTCTTTGACCAGTTCTTTTCCGCCTATCGCAAGGAGCTGAATCAGTACTACGGACGGGGTGCCTATCGTGAGCCTGTCAGCGGGAAGGCTCCCGTCGAAACCATGGACCGCTATACACGCAACCGCATCCACTGCTGAGGCGGAGGGAATCCGCCGCTCAGGACCACGAGGGTCCGCTGACCGCCACGATAATCGTGCAGATCCCGAGGATGAGATTCAGCAGAACCAGCATACGGATCTGGTTCAGCTGATGACCGGCCGCCTGCCAGTCCTGCGCCGCCACCGCGCGGTTCAGGCGTTGGAACGGCGCGAAGAATACGTGCAGGAAAATGGCGATCATCACGAAACCGATCCCCTGCATGATATCCACGTACAGGCGATGGCCGGCCACATCGGCCAGCTCCACGAAGATCATCCAGTAGCCCGTGGCTGGCAGCACCAGGATGGCGGCCCAGACCCAGGGGAAGAAGCGCTGGAAGGTGGCGGCCCACAGGGGCAGGCGCTGAGAGGGTTCCAGGGTCCGGACCGCCGCCGGCCGCAGGGCCATATAGGCGAAGAACATCCCGCCCACCCAGATTACGGCGGACAGAAGGTGCAGCGTCAGGGTGGTTGCGTAGCCCATGGGCGGTCTCCTCGGTAAGCGGCTCAAATGGTCGCCACAGGGTAGCGGGGCGTTTGATCCTGGTAAACCCGCTTTCGGTAGAACACACGGATTGTGGAGGGCTTTTTACCGATCCGGGGCCTTCGGGGCTGCAATGATTCGCCGGTTCAGGTAAATTCCGGCGTTCGCTCGGCCGCACGTGCACCGCGGCCACGGAACCAATTATCAGAAACCAAGGAACAGACCATGGCCGACATGCTGATCGCCCCGTCGATCCTCTCCGCTAATTTTGCCCGCCTGGGCGAGGAAGTGGATAACGTACTCGCCGCTGGCGCCGACATCGTCCACTTTGATGTGATGGACAATCACTACGTCCCGAACCTCACCATCGGTCCGCTGGTATGCGAGGCCCTGCGCACGCATGGCGTGACTGCACCCATCGACGTCCATCTGATGGTCAAGCCGGTGGACCGCATCATCCCCGATTTCGCCAAGGCCGGTGCGACCTACATCACCTTCCATCCCGAGGGATCCGAACACATCGATCGTTCCCTGCAGCTGGTGCGCGACAGCGGCTGCAAGTCCGGGCTGGTATTCAACCCGGCAACGCCGCTGGACTATCTGCACTATGTCATCGACAAGGTGGATATGGTGCTGCTGATGTCTGTGAACCCGGGCTTTGGCGGCCAGAGCTTCATCCCCACCGCGCTGCAGAAGCTACGCGACGCCCGCCGCATCATCGACGAAAGCGGGCGCGACATCCGGCTGGAGATCGACGGGGGCGTGAAGGTGGACAATATTCGCGAGATTGCCGAGGCCGGGGCCGACACCTTCGTGGCCGGGTCCGCGATCTTCGGGGCGGGCAAGGACAGCGATCCCAATCATTATGATTCGGTGGTCGCGGCCATGCGTGCCGAACTGGCGAAAGCGGGATAGGGGCAACCATGGGTTCAGCCAGCCTGTCCGCGAATGCTGCATTTCAGCTGCCCCTGACCGTGGGCATGGTGCTCGTGGATCTGGACGGTACCCTGATCCATACTGCTCCGGACCTGGCCGCCAGCGCCAACCGCATGCTGGAGGCTCTGGGTATGGCCACCCACGACCAGGCTAGGGTGGAGACCTGGATCGGCAACGGGGTCAGCCGGCTGGTGAAGCGGGCCCTGACCGGCGACATGGATGCCGAGCCCGAGGCCGAGTTGTACGATCGGGCGTACCCGTTGTTCCTGCAGTTTTACGGCGAGCAGGTAGCAGACCGCAGCCGACCCTACCCCGGCGTGATCGAAGGCCTGGAGGCGCTCAAGACGGCGGGGTTTGGACTGGCCTGTATTACCAACAAGGCCGAGGAATTTACGGTGCCGCTGTTGAAGGCCCTGCAGCTGGACGGCTACTTCAGTCTGGTTTTGTCTGGCGACAGCCTGGCGAAGAAGAAGCCGGACCCGTTGCCGCTGCTACATGCCTGTGAGCACTTCGGTGTGACGCCGGAGCATGCGGTACTGGTGGGAGACTCGGTCAATGATACCCAGGCCGCCCGTAATGCCGGCATGCCTGTTATTCTGGTCAGCTACGGGTATAATCGTGGCCAGGATGTGCGGGA
>JARRJV010000109.1 GCA_037388825.1 Acidiferrobacteraceae bacterium
TAGAACGTGCACACCTCCCACCAGGGTTCGTTGGGCGGGTAAGGCGCCGTGGTCGATATCGCGCCGGTCAGTTCGTCGAAGGTGCCGCCGCCAAAGCGCACCGCGTCGGCGATGACGGCCAGTCCGGCCTCGCTGGACTGGTTGTCGAGCGTGACCCGCGCCTCCTCGCCGGCCAGGAAGCCGTAGGAGCCGAGATAATGCCACGTATCGCCGTGAACCCGCTGGTCGACGGCGACCGTGGTCTCGCCCCCAGCGTGATGCACCGTGTAGCGCGCGTCGGGCGCGCGGTGAGCGCCCGGGCGGTACCAGGCGTAGACGGCGTACCGGCCGTCTGCGGGCAGCGTGGCCGTCCAGGCAGCGGTGGCCGTCGCCGTGCCGGTCACCGTCTCGGCATAGCGATAGCTCGTACCCCCGTAGCCCGCTCCTATAGAGCTTGTGGTCGTCCACACGCCGGTCTCGGCGTATCCCGTGCCCGCCGCGGGGCTGTCGTTATCCACGATCACCTCGGCGCCGTTCATGTCCCGCTCACGGACGGGGATGACGGTCGCGCCGGCGTTCCACAGGTATTGCAGCAGGTATTGGTTCACCGCCTCGGCGTTGTTGTGATCCTCGATGATGGGGCCGGCGTAGCCGCCGGTGGGGTACGGCGGGCGCTGCGTGCGCCAGTCGGAGCCGGTCCACTCCCAGCCGTGCCCCGCGCTGACGTACACCGTCTTGCCTGTGAGCGCGCCCTGCGGTTGGCCCTGTCCGGGGGATGGGGGCTGGCCCACGTAGCCGGGCACGCCGTCCAGCGCGCCCTCGCCATCGGGCGCCGCCTCCTTGCGCGGCGCGGGCGTCTCGGGCAGAAAGGAGGCCAGCGGCACGAACGCCCCGGCGCCTGCGTCCCACGCCCGGATGCGCAGGTCGCGCCAGCGCAGCGGCTCCAGCGTCCCGCCGACCTGGCGAACGACGACCTCGAACGTCTCGGGGTCGAGCCCGCCCAGCGCCCGCTGCTCCACCCGCAAGTAGACCACGACCGTGTCATCGGCCTCGACGTCCACGCGATCCAGTGTCGTCCCCTGCGGGATGGCGGACCACAGCCCCTGCGCCCGCTCCTCGTCCGTAGGACCTGCCAGCAGCGCCGTCATCAGCGCCTCCCCGCTCTCCGCCGCGACCGTCCGCTCGACGCACACCGGCCCCTGGTCCGACCAGAAACACACGGCCGCCAGCGTCTGCGCAGCAGCGCCGACGAGCGCCACGCGAAGGGCGACCAAGAAAACGATCGAAACACCGCACGCTAGCAGCAACCATCGCATTCTACTCTTCATATTTCTCCAAGGTGTCTGACACTCTTGCGGATTTATCACGAATGACACGAGTCAACGAATTTCACGAATCTTTTTGGTACACGTTCGACATCATTCGTACCATTTGCCCATTCGTGATTCAAACGGGCTGGTGGCTAAATGTCTCTAACAACTCTCGTAGCCGCGATTTCGCAATCGTGGCTACAGACTATGCCAGGTCCACCAGCACCGGCTTGAGTAGCCGCTTGGTGATGACCAGCAGCGCGATGCCGCCGAGAACCACGACGACCGTCCACAGGTTCCACGTGTTGAGCACGAATCCCAGCGCCAGACCCGCCGCCGGGGGATGTTCCGTGTTGGTGATGACCATCAGGAGCATGGTCAGCCCCACTGCGGCCGCGCCCGACACCTGGTCCAGCCACGCCGACGCGAGAGGAAGCTGCATCAGCAGCGGCAGCGAGAACAGATAACTGCACGTACAGCCCACGATTGTACCGATCAGATATCCCCCCAGCAGGAACCTGGGTCGAGAGAGACGCGCATGCGGCAGGGCGAAGGCGATGAACGCGCTCGCTCCCAAACTGGCGATGATGGTCGTGTTCGTCACCGCGTCGAGCACGAACAGCACAGCAAACACCACGCAGGTTGCCAGCCCACATTGCAGAAGGTACCTCTTCTTGCGCGCCTTGAACTTGTCGTCAAGCAGTCTCATCGCTCGCTTCCTCGCGCGGCCCAAGCCAGTAGATCCTCCACGTTCCAGGCGTTGACCACGTCCGCGGCCCGCGCCCAGCCCCGGCGGGCCGTCGCCACCCCAAACGGCAACCAGTGGAAACCCTCTACGTCGTGGGCGTCCGAGTTGATCGCCAGCTTGACGCCCAGGTCGATCGCCCGCCGCACGTGCGCGTCGCGAAGGTCGAGCCGCTTGGGATAGGCGTTGACCTCCAGCGCCGTGCCCGTCTTGGCGGCGGCGCGAAAGACCGCGTCCATATCCAGGTCGGCCCCCTCGCGCTCGTCGATGAAACGTCCCGTGGGATGGGCGATGACGTCGACGTGGGGATTGCGGATCGCGGCGAGCGTGCGCGCCGTGAACTGCTCCCGGCCCTGGCGCAGGCCCGTGTGCACCGCTGCCACGACCAGGTCGAGCTCGGCCAGCACTTCGTCGGGAAAGTCGAGGCTGCCGTCGGCGTGCACCTCGACCTCGGCGCCGGCCAGCACGCGGAACGTAGAGCCCATCTTCGCATTGACCTCCTCGATCTCGGCCCGCTGGCGGCGCAGGTCGTCGATCGTCTGCCCACCGGCGACGCCCAGGCTGTGGGAGTGGTCGGTCACCAGCGCGTACGCGAGGCCATAGTCGCGCGCCGCCTGGGCCATCTCCAGCAAGCTGTAGTGGCCATCGGACCGGGTGGTGTGAAATTGCAGATCGCCTTTCAAGTCGCCCATTTCGACCAGCTCCGGCAGGCGATCCTCAAGCGCCGCCTCGAGCTCGCCGCGGTCCTCACGCAGCTCCGGCGGGATAAAGGGCAGTCCCAGGGCCGCATACACCTCCTCCTCGCTGGCGCACAGCACCTCCGTGCCGTCCTGGCGCTTGAGCGCGTACTCGCTCAACGAGAACCCTCGATCCAGCGCCAGCGCGCGCAGGCTGATGTTGTGCGCCTGGCTGCCGGTGAAATACTGGAGCGCCGTGCCCCAGCGTGCGGGCTCCAGCACGCGCAGGTCGACTTGGAGCCCCTCGTGAGTGCGGATGGAGGTCTTGGTGGCGCCGCTGAGAAGCACATCCGACACCTGATCCAGCTCGCGGAAGCGGGCCATCACCGGCTCAGGGTCGTCGGAGGCCACCAGCAGGTCGAGGTCGCCCACCGTCTCGCGCATACGACGCAAGCTGCCGGCCGGCGCGGCCTGCACCACGCCCCCTACCTTCTGCAGCTCGGCCAGCATCGCGTAGGCCAGGGGCCAGGCCACGCCCAGCAGTGTGCGTCCGCTGCGCCGCTTGAGCGCCGCGATACCGTCCAGCACGTTCTGCTCACTCTTGGCCCCCATGCCGGGCAGCTCGCGCAGGCGTTCCTCCTGCGCCGCCTTTTCGAGCGCGTCGACGGTGGTGATACCAAGCTCCTTCCAAAAAAGCGCGGCCTTCTTGGGGCCGACGTCGGGAATCTGCAGCATCTCGACCACGCCGGCCGGCACCTGGGCCTGGAGCTTTTCGTAGGCCTCCAGGTGATCGGTGTCCAGCCATTCGTCGATCTTGGCCGCCAGCGTCTTGCCCACGCCGGGAATGTCCTCGAGCTCGCCCGCCTGGCTAATCTCCTCGATGGGGCGGCCCAGTGCGGCGACGTTCTCCGCCGCCCGCCGGTAGGCCATGATGCGGTGGTAACTCTCGCCCTGGATGGCCAGCATGTCGGCCATCGCGTCGAAAATATCGGATATTTCCCGTTTCTTCATTATCCCCTCCCGCTCTGATTATACTGCCATCCCTACCGCTTGACAATGGCGCATTTCGCTGCCGGATGAAAACTATGGGGACGGACGGTCGCGGGGCGGCCGTCCGTCCCCCAATTTCCCGTTTGCCCAGACAAATAGGCGACCCCGCTTGACAATGGCCCTCTGGTGGGATAAGATAATGGGGAGAAAGCCTACCTTCATCCATACCCCACTCAACCACATCCATACAAATTGCGCATTTACACCCCTCAACAGATTCGCCGCTGCCCGATCAGCGAGAAACGCACGAAATCGTATCACTCGAAAGACGTCCTATATTTTGTCAAGACCCAATTTGATACTAGGATGATGTGATTTTTAGGGAAACAGACGCATTGCACCCTGGGTGCTTTGAAAGCAATTTTCAAAGTCCCTGATGAACA
>JARRJV010000110.1:0-3731 GCA_037388825.1 Acidiferrobacteraceae bacterium
CGCGAGGTGGCCTACGCCCACCGCGCGCGGGCCGCGATGATGGTCTGTTCCAAGGCCATGATCAACATCGCCCGCAAGATGGAAGAGCGTTATTCCATTCCCTTCTTCGAAGGTTCGTTCTACGGCATCAGCGACATGAGCGACAGCCTGCGCAGCATCGCCGATCTGCTGGTGCAGCGGGGCGCGCCGGCAGAGCTGAAAAAACGCACCGAGGCCCTGGTCGCGCGTGAAGAGGCGCGCGCCTGGAAACGGCTTGAGCCCTATCGCGAACGGCTCGCGGGCAAACGGGTGCTGCTGATCACCGGCGGCGTGAAGTCCTGGTCGGTGGTGGCGGCGCTACAGGAGATCGGCATCGAGATCGTCGGCACCAGCGTGAAGAAGTCGACCAAGGAAGACAAGGACCGGATCAAGCAGATCATGGGCGAAGAGGCGCACATGATCGAGGAAATGACGCCGAAGGAGATGTACAAGATGCTGAAGGACGCCCGCGCGGACATCATGTTGTCCGGTGGACGGTCCCAGTTCGTAGCGCTCAAGGCGAAAATGCCGTGGCTGGACATCAACCAGGAGCGGCACCATGCCTATGCCGGCTACGACGGCATGGTGGCCCTGGTCAAGGAAATCGACAAGGCGCTCTACAACCCGGTCTGGGAACAGGTGCGCAAGCCCGCGCCCTGGGAAGTGCAGGGCGCGGAGGGCTGACAAGAATGGCAAAGGTCTTCACATCGAAAAAGTCCTGCGCGGTCAACCCGCTGAAGATGAGCCAGCCCATCGGCGGCGCGCTGGCGTTTCTCGGGCTCAATGCCTGCATGCCGGTGCTGCACGGCTCCCAGGGCTGCACCGCCTTCGGTCTGGTCCTGTTCGTGCGCCACTTCCGGGAATCGATCCCGCTGCAGACGACGGCCATGAACGAAGTGACGACGATCATGGGCGGCATGGAGAACATCGAGCAGGCCTTGCTCAACATTCAGAAGAAGGCGCAGCCGGAGATCATCGGTATCTGTTCGACCGGGTTGACGGAAACCAAGGGCGACGACGTCGAAGGCTACATCAGGCTGTTCCGGCAGAAGCACCCGGAGATGGACGACGTCGCTATTGTCTATGTATCGACGCCGGACTATGTGGATGCGTTCCAGGACGGCTGGGCCAAGGCCGTGGAACACCTGGTGCGGCAACTGGCGGAGCCCGGCCCGCGGCTCACGAAGCAGGTGACCTTGCTGGCCGGCTCCCACCTCACACCCGGAGACCTTGATGAACTGCGCGAGATCGTCGAAGACTTCGGGCTGGAACCGATCATCCTGCCGGATCTGTCGGGTTCCCTGGACGGGCATATCCCGGACGACTTCAGTGCCACCACCATCGGCGGCACCACGCTCGCGGACATCCGTTCCACCGGGCGTTCGCAACACACGATCGCCATCGGCGAGCACATGCGGGCGGCGGCGGAGTCGCTCAAGGAAAAGACCGGTGTCGAGTACACCCTGTTCGACCGGCTCACCGGGCTCGATGCCAACGATGAATTCCTGTCATGTCTCGCCGGCATCAGTGGACGCGAGATTCCGCGCAAGTATCGCCGCCAACGCAGTCAGCTGCTGGACGCGATGCTGGACGCACACTTCTTCATCGGCGGCACGAAAATCGCCATCGGCGCGGAGCCGGACCTGTTGTGGTCCGTGGGCAACACTCTCGCCGAGCTGGGCGCCGAATTGACGGCCGTCGTGACCACCACGTCATCGCCCGTGCTGGAACGACTGCCGGTGGAGGAAGTCGTCATCGGCGACCTGGAGGACCTGGAGGCGCGGGCAGGCGACTGTGACCTGCTGATCACGCACTCCCACGGCCGGCAGATGGCGGAGCGCCTGAACATCCCGTTCCTGCGCATGGGCCTGCCGATGTTCGACCGGCTCGGGGCGGCCCACCGCGTTTCCATTGGCTACCGTGGGACGCGCGACCTGGTGTTCGAGATCGGAAACATATTCATCGCCAATGCCCACGAGAACGGCCCGGATACCTGGAAACACTCGTCGGCGGAGGAGCCGATTCTTGCGCCGGCTAAAACTCATTGAGGCCGGGGGCGCCGGCGACGGCGAGGGGAAATTCAACGAAGGAGGCAGTATGAAGATCGCATTTGCCACCCAGGACCTGAAACGCGTTGACGCGCATTTCGGCTGGGCAAAGAACATCGCCATCTACGAGGTCTCGCCGGAGGGCCACCAGTTCCTGGAGGCCGTGCAGTTTGACGGCGACCTGAAGGAAGACGGCGACGAGGACAAGCTGGCGCCGAAGCTGGAGGCAATCGGCGACTGCGCCATTCTCTACGTCGCCGCCATCGGCGGTTCCGGAGCGGCACGCGTGGTGGCCAAGAACATCCACCCGATCAAGGTGGCGGAACCGGAGGACATCGGCGAGATCCTCGACAAGTTGCAGGGCGTGTTGCAGGGGACGCCACCGCCGTGGCTGCGCAAGGCGCTGTTGAAAGGAAAGGAACGGCAGTTTGATTTCGAAGACGAGGTGCAAAATGGCTGATGCAGCGGTCGCACAAGCGACAGATCCAATGGAGACCACGATCGTCAAGGAACTGATCAAGCAATGGCGGGCCCAGGACACCCATGGCGCCTGGGACGGCAAGAGCGATCTCGATCTGCTCGACCCCTATATCCTGACCAGGGAAAAGCGGCGCGAGATCCCGATCATGGGCGATCCCGACCCCGAGACCCTGTGGCGCCTGGAACTGTTTTACAACGCCATCGGGCTGTGCATGGAGCGCGCCACCGGCGTCATGGTCGCACCCATGGTCAAGATGCATCACGAGGGCTTCGGCCGCCTGGTGCTGACCGCCGGGCGCCTGATCGTCGTGAACAAGCACCTGCGCGACGTGCACCGTTTCGGCTACGAGACCCTGGAAAAGCTCGCCGCCGAAGGCGAGAAGCACGTGGCGGCGGGCATCGAGATGATTCAATAGTAGCCCGACCTTGCCAACTACGGATAGGCAAAACCGGTTTCAGACGATTCGAAGGGGAATGCGATGGAAGACGTCGATACGATCAAAGCAGAGATCAAGAAGCTCAATGCACGCGCGACCAATCTGAAGATGAACCTGCACGACCTGGCAGAAGACCTGCCGACCGGGTGGGAAAACATCATGGAGGTTGCGCAACAGACCTACGATGCCTATGAGAAGCTGACTGCGGCGCGGGCCCGTATGGCCGAGGCCGGAAGCTGAGCCATGGCGGACGTCATCGTAACACTGCCGGACGGACGCAGCTGGACGCCTCAATTCGTCGAGTCCATCAACCAGGAAAAATGCATCGGCTGCGGACGCTGTTTTCGCGTCTGCGGCAGGGACGTGCTGCAACTCGCCGGGGTAAGCGAGGATGGCGAGATGGTTGCCGTGGATATGTTTGACGATGACGACGACGATGAATACGAGAAGAAGGTCATGACCATCGTCAATCAGCTCAACTGCGTCGGTTGCGAGGCCTGCGCCAAGATCTGTCCAAAGAAATGCTACACGCACTCACCCATGGAAGCGGAGGGGGCGTAGGGAATGCATGCTTCCACCTGTTTCAGCTACGACCGCCTGATGGCAAACGCACTGGAGCCCGATACGGAGATTACCCATGCCTTCGCAGGCGTGTTGTCGCGGTTTCATACCCTGGGGCTGCCACAGGGCGAACTCGCGCGCCTGCTGACGCGGTTCTTCCCGGGAGACCGGGCCTTGCTCGAAGCGG
>JARRJV010000110.1:3859-8826 GCA_037388825.1 Acidiferrobacteraceae bacterium
ACGACGATCTCGTCGAGCTGCTGCTTGAGTATCGGACGGAGGCTACGGAGGAGGAGGCGTGGCTGGCCCACACGGTGGCCACGGCCTGCCTGGGAGAAAATCACCTGTGGCAGGATATGGGCCTGGGTGACCGCAACGAACTGTCGGCGCTGTTGCACAAGCACTTCTCCGCCCTGTACGCGAAGAACACGGGCAACATGAAATGGAAGAAGTTCTTCTACAAACAGCTCTGTGAACGCGCCGAGATCAATATGTGCAAGGCGCCGAGTTGCGGCGTATGCGTGGACTACGCCGCCTGCTTCGGGCCGGAGGATGGCTGAGGTGCCTGCCGTCGGGGCAGGACTGGCAACACCTGAAAACGGGAGAGAACCGTGGTACTGACAAGCAAGGGACAACTGGGCCTCAAGATCATGATGCGGCTGGCGCTGCACGAGGGAAACGGATTCATCCCCCTGGCCACGCTCGCGGACGACCTGGGAATCTCGATCTTCGAGATGCGCCGGCCTGTCGGCATCCTGCGCGACGCCGGGCTGATCCGCGGCGAGCGCGGCTGGAACGGCGGCTACATCCTCACCCGACCCGCCGCAAACATAAGCATGTCCGAGATTCTGTTGGCCATCGACCACCCAATCCAGGACGACCGATCCGGGGCGGAGTCCCTGTACGGGAAATGGGACCACGTCGGCGAGTTGTTCTACGATTTTCTTTCCGGCATTACCCTGCGGGATGCCATCGAGGCCGAGGAGGATCCCACGGCGGACAGTGGCCAGGGAATCGGGCTCGCCATAGGCTCGACACTATAATATAGGCGCGATCCCGGCGGTCACGGCCCAGACAACAAGTCCGGGCGCAGTTGTTTCCAAAAACCAATCATCTACGCTACCCTGTTAAAGTAAATTATCCCTAACTGGCAGGAAGTGTCCTTTCCTTTTGTTTTTTCCCCGGGGACTGCTTTAATCACACCGGGCTGACCAGCGTAGCCGTACCGGTCTCATGGCATTGTTGAAAAATCTTTTGAGTTACTTCCGAAAGGGCCGGCGCGCCTGGTTCCGGGGCTGGAAAGCGTGGCGCCGGTCCTGGAATGCCAATATCGATTCGCCGCTATCCCGCTTCTTCGCCTGGTTCGACATGACCATGGTTGACCATGGCTGGTTCCGCTACCTGTTCGCCAACCGCTACCGGGTCTCCGACAAGCTGGAGCGGGCAAACCATCCGACCCCCTATGGCGTGCGCCGTGCCGCCAGGCGCGGGATCAAGACCATCATCAATCTGCGCGGCGAAACGGATATCGGCAGCCTGTTGCTTTCGCGGGAAGCGTGCGAGCGCGAAGGCATCAAGCTGGTCACCGTCACCGCGCGTTCCCGCGGGCTGTTCACGCCCGAGGAGATCCTCGACGTCAAAAAGATGTTCGACGAGATCGAGTACCCGGCGATGATGCACTGCAAGTCCGGCGCCGACCGCGCCGGCTTCATGTCGGCACTGTACTTGATGATGGAGGAGGGGCGCCCGGTATCCGAGGCCAAGAAACAGCTTCACTGGCGCTTCGGCCATATTCGCCAGTCCGCTACCGGGATCCTCGACCATTTCTTCGAATCCTACGAGCGCGCCAACGCCAAGGAGCCCATCGACTTCATGGATTGGGTGCAAACCCAATACGACCCAGACGCCATGAAAAACGAATTCAAGACCAGGGGCTGGGCGAACCTGCTGGTGAATCGCATCCTGCGCAGGGAGTAGTCGCCACATCTAGCGGGCGAAGAGGGAGCTTCGGTGCGACACGAGCTGGATCTGCAGCAGATCACTGTGGAAGCTGCCGCCAAAGCTCTCCATGCGGCCCCCCTGCAGGGCGAGTGAATACCTGGGGTTAAGACGGAAGTTCACGCCCAGCATGGCCTGCTGAATGAAGCCCTCGTCGAGCGCCACGTTGCCGCCCCCGCCCACTCCAAGGTCGTAGGCGCCGCTGAACCTCACCGCGCCGAATCGCAGCAGTTCGGGTGCGACTTCGACACCGAGCAACGCTTCGGCGTATGAGCCGATGCTCCCGGCGTAGGCCCACTGGGTGCTGGCACGACCGCTCAGCCACTGCCCGATTACAGGCTTGCTCACCTCCAGGCCGGCGAGGTGAAGTTGAGCGCTGTAGCGCTGGCCGGATTTGTTTTGGATCGACGCCGGTGGAAAGTAGGTTTTTTGAGTCAGGGCCGCACGCCAGTGCATGAGTTCGTAGCGGGAAGCAGGGAAGCTGGCCCGCTCGCCGGCATTCGCGTGCGGGCGCTGCGCCTGCCAGCCGATCGCAAGGTCGACAAGATTGGAGGCGAATCTGCCATCGAGTGCCTGCATGCGCCCGGCCATCGCAGAGAGATAGAAATGCTTGCTCAGGTCGAGACTGAGCCCGGTCGCGGCCCGGCCGATCGTTCCGCCTCCGGTATCCAGCCTCGCATCTCCGGCGACCCCCAGCAGTGCCTTGATCTCCCAATTCAGGCGACCCGTCAACGGCACGCGTGCTCCCAGCCCGGCGGCCACCGATCCGTAACCATCGGCTCCGCCACCCCCGGCGCCATACAGCTCCAGTGCGGCGTACCCGTGCTCGGAAAAGAACTGGTCGACCTGGCTGCCCACCAGCCCGAAGTTGGCATTTGTGGTGCCATCTCCCGTGTAGTTGCCCAGCCGGCCGGCGGGGCGGCTGTCGTCGGTGGAGTAGTACATCACGCTGGGAGCGATCCGAAGGCGAGCGCTATAGCCATGGAACTCTGGGTAGTCGGCATTGCCATCTTTGTCCGACACCCAGTCGAAGCCGCTGAGGCGGTAGCCGATCACGAGGTGAGTATCGTTCGCATTGCTCGCCGTGGTATTGGGGTATCTGGTGTGCGCCACGCCAAACCGCAGGTAGTTGTTGTCCACCACGCGGTACTCGAGCATCGCATGTCCGCGCAGGAACGCGCCCCCGCCCGGAAAGGTTCTGAGCGAGCCACCGCCCGCGCCCACGTGCAATCCCAGGTCTAGGTCGAACCGATCGAGCAAGGGGATGCGGTTGCCCAGGGTTCCGCCCATGGTGAAGTAGCCGCCCTCGGTCCCCACCGCGGCACCGTAGCCGCCGACACCGAGGTATACCGACGGTATTGCGGCAAAAGGATGCAAGTCGAAGTGAAGACCGACGATGCCAATATTCCGGCCGCCCGGAAGTGGCACGAGTTCGTAGGAACTCCGCAGGTCGTGTTCGGATGCGCTGAGCTCGTAGGCGTCACCGCTGCCCGCGGCGATCGCGGTGGAACTGCTGAGGAGGAGGGCGAGGACGCAGGCTGGTAGGGCAGGGCTTATCGGTGGCACAGCTGATGTCCGGTCGTGTAGGCGATTGGGCTGTCTTCAAGGTTATCGGTAGAAAGATACCAATGTATGGAACAGACCGCATTTCCAGCCCCAAAAAAAGCCCGGTGCAAGACCGGGCCTTTGTCGTTTCCGGAGGGGTGTGTGCTAGATCGCCCGCAGGGATATCCTGGACTCGCTCTGCTGACCCAACAGAACGGCCAGCAGGGCGTGGTTGTAGGCGCGCAGGTCGCGGGCCAGTTGGCGCGCGATCACGTACTGGAAGTGATGGGCGATGGCAGTGCAGGTGGCTGCGCGCTTGCCGTGATCGACCAGGGCGATCAGCCCGAACAGTTCGCCGGGTCCCATGGTGCGCACATGCTCGATGCCCCGTCCTTCCGTCGCCATGCGGGTGACCGATACATCGCCTTCGAGTATGAGGTAGCAGGCATCTCCCTTCTTGCCTTCGTGGAGGAACACGTGCCCGTCCGGATAGGTCACGGTGGTCATCGCACGGGCCAGGGCCTGTGCCTCGGTCCGGTCGAAGGTGTCGAACAGCGGGTTGGACAGCAGGAACTCGGATATATCCATCATTTCGCTCCTCGGATGCCCATCAGGCGTGCAATCAGGGTGATCAATGTGGCGCGCTCTTTCGGTGCGAGTTCCTCCATGGCGTACTGACCGCTGGAGATCTCATGGGCCGCGCGCTTGCCGTAGGCGCGCAAGCGGTCGACCAGGTTCAGGGAAAGGGCATGCATGAGCGCACCGGCGGCGGGAGGCTGATTTTCGCGCAGATCGCTGAAGTCCTCGTGGGACATGGTGAGCAGTACGGTGTCCTCGTCGGCATCCACGCTGGCGGTCGCCGGGCCGGGTTCGATCAGCGTGACTTCACCGATCCATTCGCCCGGGCCGATCTGGCCGAGGAGGATCTTGCCGGACTCGTCCTCGATGCTGGCGGAGAGCTGGCCTTCCCAGACCAGGTAGAGCTTGGAACATGCCCCGTCGTACTCGATCAGCCGGGTACGGGCGGGAATCTGCTCGATACGCATGCTGCTCAGGACAGCCGCGAGATTGGGTGTGGAAGGAAAGCGATTGGCGAGGGCCGCGAAGCGGCTGGTGAACTGATCAACCGTAACGTCCACTTGGGATTCCCCTTCAGATTTCGCCGCGATACGTCAAGAACGCGATAAAGAATCTACGATAACACTTCACTTGAAGGGCTTCTAGCGCCGGAGCGGTGTTTTTTTGCGGCAAAAAGGGGAAAGGGGTGCACCGTCGTGCCGCGCAGCGGGCAAACGGATATCAAAAGGAGCCGTATTTGTGGCGTCGTAACCCCCTATGACCCGCTTCTGACAAAATTCCCGAACAAATGGCTGTAAATAGCTGGAGAATATAGCTATATTGACATAAAACCGGTCAGCGACCGCCTGCCTGCCCATGGGTGGCCAGGCAAAACCAAAATCGGGTGTAAGCGAAAAACATGGGCAGGAAGTTCGGGAGCATAGGTGCCGGCGTCATCGGCTCGGTCTTGATGTTTGCCAGTCTGGCGCCAGCCGTTCAGGCGGAAACGCCCGTTCCCACCGCCGAACAATTGCAGCAGTTCCAGCAATTGCCCCCCGCCCAGCAGCAACAGCTGATCCAGGCCTACACCCAGGGAAAGACCGACC
>JARRJV010000111.1 GCA_037388825.1 Acidiferrobacteraceae bacterium
TGCTCCAAAAAAATGCCCCGGCGACGTAGAACGCCGGGGCAGGTACTCACGACTTAGTGTGGCATGAACTGGGCCAGATTCTCCCAATGCCCCTTGAACACAACGACCGACAGAAAGAAACCCAGACCGACGTTCACCACAACTCCACTGGTAAACGCCCAGAAGGGCTTCGCCCCGGCATGCGCAAGTTCACGGAAGCGCGTGGTCAGACCAATGCTGAAGAAGCAGAAGATAAATGCCCAGGTACGCATGGACTTGATCGGCAGCACCAGCTCCGGCTTCACGATGTGATTGTAATCGGTAAAGCTGTAGTTGCTGGCGATGATCGTCATGATGGCAGACGCGATTACAAACCCGATCACGAATTTCGGGAAACGCCACCAGATCTCACCGGCCTGAGGCTTGCCGCCGGCCTTCACTTCCCACCTGGTCGTGGCGATCAGGGCCATCACAAATGCCCAAATGCCGATCCAGATGTCACGGCCGACAACCTTCATGAGGGTGAAGCCGTTCACCGCATCGTCCGGCGTTCCGGCAATACCGGGCACGTGTCCGGCGAGGTTGCCATACGCCTGTGCTGCCGCAAAACCGGCCGCATCGGCGAACTCCGAAGTTCCGATCCAGGCACCGGCGACACCGGTGTGCAGGCCGAGAGCGCGGGAAACCAGGGGCAGGAAGAAGATCATGACAATCGCCCAGCCGATCACCATGGTGATCGCGATCGGGGCATGCACACCGGTGTCGCCGGTGCCTGGATCGGAACTTCGGAGTTCGCCGATGCGGCTGGTCCCATATTCTTGGCCACGAAGTAGATCACCATGAAGGTGACGATCGATACGATCGAGGCCTGGGCGATGGCCACGGGGCCCGCCCAGATGATCAGGGTAAACGGAAGGGTGGCTCCGAGAAGAACGATACCGGTCTTGATGTAGTACTCGACCCGGAATCCGGTGTCCATCCATTTCGGCAGGCCGAACAGGTTGGAAATGATCATACCCAGAACCAGGGCCACCAACGGCGGCTCCAGGTTGTAGTGGTGCGCCTGATCCCACGCCCCAATCATGAAAATAATGATCGAGAAAATGTACAGGAACACAAACGAAGGGATAAATTCCGAAAGTTTGTATCCGAGGGCGCTGATACTGATACCGAATATGATCAGCCAGAGTACGAATTGTGCTGCATAGGCTCCGATGTGCGCGCCGAAATGACTGGCCAATTGACCAAAATTGGACCATTTGCCGGGGTGAACCGCGATCCACTTGATGCTCGATCCATTGACGAAGTACAGATAGGCAACGATTACAATACCGAGGCCAAGCCAGATCGCCCACCAGTCCTCTTTTAACCAAAGCTCCTTCCAGCCAACGCTTTGTACGCGTTGTCCCTCTCCACCTTCATTCCAAGCATCTTTTGTTGTCATCGCAACGATCTCCTCATGGTGATGGCAATAAAGCATTTTTATTCGGGGTCTTGTTGCCCCATATATTTTTGGTCGAATCCTGGCTCGTGGCCGGGGTTTCGCCTGTATTGCCGCGATCAAGATTCTCGCAACGACGAAAATCCTACCGGTTGCCGCTTCACCAAGCCTTAATTTATGCTTAAGATCTGGTGTTCGGGCCCGAATTGTGGCGCAATGTTCATCTAGGGATTCACCTACAATTCGAAGATCGCCGGGAAGAGCGAAATTGAACCTGTTACTTGTTGAGGATGATGTTGCCCTCGGTGGGGGCGTCAAGGCCGGTCTTACACTGGAGGACTGCGATGTGCACTGGGTGCAGGACGGCCACAGTGCCGAACAGCTCCTGTCGCACAGAAGTTTCGATGTACTTGTGCTTGATCTCGGTCTTCCGCGCCGCTCCGGCATGGAAGTATTGCGGTCCATGCGCGAGCGTGGCGATGCCACCCCGGTGCTGATACTTACCGCAAGAGATGCCGTAGGTGATCGCGTACAGGGCCTGGATGCCGGAGGCGATGACTACCTCGTGAAGCCATTCGATCTGGACGAACTCTCCGCCCGGATTCGCGCCCTGTACCGACGCCATCACGGATATCGCCCCGACAGCCTGCGCCATGGGGGTATAACCGTGGACCGCGCCTCCCAGGTCGTCAGTCGCGACGGAGAGTCGGTCCACCTGTCACGCCATGAATACGCCCTTCTCTGCCGATTGCTCGAACAACGCGGACGCGTGCTCCCCCGGGGTGAACTGGAATCCGCGCTCTACGGCTCGAACGTCGATGTCGAGAGCAACACCATCGAGGTTCACATCCATGCCCTGCGCAAGAAGCTCGGTTCAGACCTGATCCGTACCGTTCGGGGTGTGGGCTACATCATCGACGACCCGCGATGAATCCCTCACTCCGCAGTCGCCTCCTGCTCACGATTCTGGTCCTGTTCGTCTTTGGATGGCTCTCCGTGATTCTTGTCACCTATGCGGTGGTATCCCACAGGATCAACGACCTCTTCAATGCGGAGCTGGCCCAGGACGCCCGCGTACTCAGCTATTTGGCACGCACCGGACTTGCGGATCACAAAGCTCGGCACGGAATCACCGCAGATGCCCTGCCAACCCGCCACCCGGAACTGATCGCCTTTCAGGTCTGGGACGGTCCCCGACTGGTACTTCAGTCCGCCGATACACCGGGATTTCCGGGACCAGCCAAAAACGGTTTCCGAAACGTTGAGCAGGATGGCCAAACCTGGCATGTGTACACTCAAATTGACCCCACGGACGGACTTGGAGTTGTGGTGGCCGAACCCACCGGTCTGCGCGACCAACTGACGGCCGAGTTCGTTCGCGACTCGATCTATCCCCTGCTCCTTGCCACTCCGCTGCTCGCCGTGCTGATCTGGTTTGGCGTTGGCCGCGGGCTCGCGCCCATGGCGAGACTTGAACAACAGGTCGATCAACGTTCGCCCGAGTTTCTGCAGCCCGTATCGACCGACGAAGTGCCGGAAGAGCTGCTTCCCCTGATCGACCGGCTGAACGCGCTGCTGCAGCGCCTGCAGGACGCCCTGGAAACAGAGCGCCGGTTTACCTCTGATGCGGCCCACGAGATTCGCACACCCCTGGCGGCAATCCGGACCCACGCCCAGGTCGCCATGCGCGCTCCCAATGCCGATACGCGACAGACGGCCCTTTCCGAAATTGTTTCTGGAGTGGATCGTACGGCGCACATGGTCGAGCAATTGCTAACACTGGCCCGTCTTGATCATGAGGCCATGGAACAAGGCTTCGAAACGGTCGATCTTGGCCAATTGGTACAGGAGACTGCTGCATCCATCATTCCCTATGCACGAGATCGAAGTATTGATTTGCAGGTGGATGTCCAGGGCCCGATCGCGGTTCGTGGAAACCGGATTACACTTCAAACCCTTCTACGAAACCTTCTCGACAATGCCGTGCGCTATTCCCCCGCCGGCGGCACAGTCTCAGTCAACGTACAGTCGTTGCCTTCCGGTGAAATCCAGTTGGCAGTTGAGGATTCAGGGCCCGGTATTCCTGTGGAACTTCGCCAACGGGTATTTGACCGCTTCTATCGTGCGGCGCCCTCGGGAACAAGTGGTTGCGGATTGGGTCTGTCCATCTGCGATCGGATTGCTGACCTGCATCGGGCGCGGATCGAGTTCGATGCCTCAGCCCGCTTCAGGGGTCTTTGCGCACTGATTCGTTTTCTGACTCCGGCCGGAGCCGCGTAGGAAGCAAAACGGGCACCGTTGGTGCCCGTTCGTCACTTGGCGGAGAGGGTGGGATTCGAACCCACGGACGGTTGCCCGTCGCCGGTTTTCAAGACCGGTGCCTTCAACCACTCGGCCACCTCTCCCGATTCATTGCCATGCCGCGGACCTCGCGGACTGGCATATCCGTCCCCGGTCCGATTCCGCGGGGTTTGCACGCGTCGAGCGGCTTTGATTGGAATCAAGAAGTCGGTATAACAGGGATGCTATATATTAATTGGTTTTTTAGAGGATTTCCCATGTCAGATATCAATAAATATATCGGTCGTGAGGGTGAAACGGATCTCGACAAACTGGACCGCATGGATGGCCTGGATCCTTGGGATGAAAACCGGGCCACGGAACTGGCGCAGGGCGAGGGCCTGAGCCTCACTGATGCCCATCTGCAGGTACTGACCTTCCTCCGGGATACCTATATCGAACACGGTTTTCCCGCCCATGCCCGGGATTTGAGCGAAATGCTGGATTCGGCCTTCCGCTCCACTGGTGGTATCAAGCACCTGTACGAGCTATTCCCGGCGGGCCCGGTGAACCAGGGCTGCCGACTGGCCGGACTGCCCTCCCCCGCGGGGGCCACCAATGCGTCTTTTTCGTTGATTTTATATGGATATTTTTGCTTCGGGAACATTGACCTCCCGACCGCATCTAAATAGGCTAGTACGGTTTCTTAACTTTGGAGCACTAGCCACAACATGAATACCCAGCCCCAGACCCTGGTCCGCAACCGCGACTCGGTCCTCGCCAGCAACAAGCTGATTCGCAATACCTACACCCTGCTGTCCATGACGCTGTTGTTCAGCGCCGCGACCGCGACCTTCGCGCTGACTACCAACGCCCCCTATCTCGGACCCTGGTTGACCTTGGGTATCTATTTCGGGCTCCTGATGGTTACGACTTCGCTGCGCAACAGCGCCTGGGGCCTCGTATCCGTATTCGCCCTGACCGGTTTCCTGGGCTACTCGCTTGGACCGCTGATCAATGCCTACCTCCACATGTACACCAATGGGAGCATGCTGGTGGGATACGCCATGGGGGCCACGGGCGTGATTTTTCTGGGCCTGTCGGGCTACGCCCTGACCAGTCGGCGTGACTTCAGTTACATGGGCGGTTTCCTGGCCGCGGGAATTCTGATCGCCTTCCTGGCCGCAGTCGCGAACATCTTCTTCGCGATTCCGGCCCTGGCCCTTGTCGTTTCTTCGCTTTTCGTTCTTCTGATGGCTGGATTGATCCTGTGGCAGACCAGCGCCATGGTTCACGGTGGGGAAACCAACTACATCATGGCGACCGTCACACTCTATGTCGCCCTGTTCAATCTCTTCACCAGCCTGCTGCAAATCCTCGGCGTGTTTGCCGGCGACGACTGACATGCGCCATGCGTACTTCTGAAAAGGCCCCTTATGGGGCCTTTTTTTCGAGCACCATATGCAAATGTTCGTTGTAGTGAAGAAAGACGTGCTGCCTGTGTTGCACCGACTGTATGCTTTCCCCCGATAGCCCCATCCGCTGGGCTACCACCTCGTCCTCAAGCATCTCCGGCCTCCGGAGCCGATTGTTCCTGCGCCCGTAGCGAAACATGTTCCACAGCACCCATACGGACAGGCCCGCCCACATGGCAAACGTGATCCCCGCATAGCTGACCAGCTGTTCCCCGAAGGCGTAGTACCCGCCGAGTTCAATCATCCGGTCCGTGAAGAGATAGATTCCTCCAAGCCAGAGCAGCAGACTCAGCAGAGGTGCAACGAGATAGGACCAAAGGCCCCAGAATGCGGCCGTCAGCAGCAACACCCCCAGACGGCCGGGCGCACTGTGGATGAGCCGGTTGTGATAGTAGTGCCGCCTGTCGTGATTGATGTTTCGATGAAGCGAGACATCCTGGACACGGCTCCCGCGGCCCGGGCTGCGCCAGGTCCCGGTTCGCGGCCGACGGGAGTGTCCGAGACCATGTATCGCAGCGGCCAGCGTCGTGAGGGCATTGATCAGCCAGTAGATTGCCGGATACCAGATCGCCCAAAAGACGAAGCGCAACAAGCCGCGCCGTTCGTAATGGCTGTCGAGATAGAGGCCGAGCATGAATTGCACCAGACAGACCACACCGAGGATCACCCCGGTCCAGCCCGGCATCAGGCTTGGCACCGCCAGGCTGGCCGGCCACACGGAAGCAGGCAGCAGTTGGGTGCACGCCCAGAACACGATTGTCAGGGAGAAGCAGAAGCTCCATGCCACGCCGAGCCAGTATTCGAAGAACACAGTCCACATGCGTCGGCTCACCCAGTGGCGCATTTCGCCGGCGTAGCGCGTGGCTGCTTCGTACCCACCCCGGGCCCATCGGAATCGCTGGCGCCACAGGGAGCGAAGATTTTCCGGCACCAGTATCCACGTAAGCGCCTTGGGTTCGTAGCGGATGTCCCAGTGGGCAAGCTGCAAACGCCAGCTTATGTCGACGTCTTCGGTCACGGTTTCCGGTGACCAGTAGCCAACGTGGTGGACCGCGGATTTGCGGTACAAGGCATTGACTCCGGACACGGTAAACAGGCGTCCGATGGCCCGCTGGGTACGCTTGATCATCCCGATGATGGCGGAGAACTCGCCGATCTGGATCCGCGCGAGCAGGCTGTTGCGATTCAGAACACGCGGATTCCCCGTCACGGCCCCGACACGCGGCCCGGCGATCATGTGCCGCATCATCCAGAAGATGGCCTCCGTATCCAGCAGCGCATCGGCATCCACACACATCAGGAAATCGCCCCGGCTGGCCATGGCCCCGGCCCGCAGAGCCAGGGCCTTGCCATAATTTCTCGTCAGGGAGACCACCCGAAAATGCTCAATTCGTCCTGCTAGAGAGGCCAGAATTGCTCCGGTCCGGTCCGAACTTCCGTCGTCGATGGCCACGATCTCAAGATTCGGATACTTGTTGTTGGCCAGATGCGAAATTGTGTCTTCGATGCACAGTTCCTCGTTGTGGCAAGGAACCAGAATCGATACTAGTGGCGTTTCCGTCAGTACGGGTAATTGCGTTTCCTTGCGTTCGCGCCGCACAAAGAACATCACTGCACCCATCATCCAGAACAGGGCCATGAACAGCGGATAGAAGAACACGAAGAAAAACAGGATCTCCATATTCAACTATCCCCGGCTGGAGCCCGCGCAGCCTGGATTTTCAACACGCGCGCGAGGGTGGCCGTGGCGGCCGGACCAATCTCCGCGGGCTCCGCCACGCCGTAGTTTCGAACTCCGCCACGCCGTAGTTTCCTCAGCACCGCGACCGTACGCGCTATGGAAGCCCCCGGGTCCACCGACACCAGGGTTGTCGGACTGGCAGAACGCCAGCCTTGCAAGCTCCGATCAAGATTCCCGACCGAGGAATCAATGCGCTGCAAGACCAGCTCGCCATGCACCGCCCTCTTCCCGTCGCCTGCCACAACGAAGCGAACCCGGGAGCGATATTTCTTCACCAGGTCTTCGATCCTTTTCCTGCTTGCGCTCCCAAATCCCTGCTCGAATACCATTCCGTTGAAATGGTTCAGGCGCGCCAGATCCCGCCACATGGCGGTGGTCGCCTGACCCGCTGCCGGTGGTCGGACACTGACAAACAGGTTTCGTACCCGTGTTCGGGTCCAGATCTGGTCCAGTACGCGGCTGAGGATGTCCGCCGCTACAGGGAGCTCGGAGTTCGGAAAGAAGGCCTGTTTTCCATCGTGACTGAACACGGAAACGATCACCGTGTTCACTTTCAGAGCGCGAATTCTCTGCAGCAGGGCCGACAACAATCTCTCCTGGGTCGGAGGCCACACGCCACTGAATGCATCGAGACGGATCTCAACGAAGCGCATGGGGGTGTTAACCTTTCCTGCCATTCGTGCCGAAAGCTCGGTCGTGCTCGAATCTTCGGCCACCAACACGCGGCCGATGCGCGGCCATTGCACCGGACCGGTTGGCCGTTCTTCGAGAGTGAGAAACAGCCTGAACCCCGCGCCACGTGCAGCTTCCTGGGCTACATCGTCGTACCTTCCATAGGGCCAGGTCAGGGTGGTTGCATCGATCCCGAGCTCCTTGTTCAGACGTTCGCGACTTCGCGCAAGGTCGTTTCGGACCCGGTTGATGCAACCACCCTGACCTGGCCCTATGGAAGGTACGACGATGTAGCCCAGGAAGCTGCACGTGGCGCGGGGTTCAGGCTGCGGTTCATACGAATGTTGTGATGAAGATCATCACTGTGCGAGGCGATTTCCACCAATGGTGAAGCCGACACCTTGCGCAACTCGTTCCATGTCATCAGCTTTCCGGAATATTCCGGCGGCGCATCCTTTCCATCCACCCAGCCAGTCACCACACTGAGTACGGACGGATACCCATAGCGGCGCAACAAGGGCAAAGCCAATGTGCGATAGCTCTTCAGGCCATCGTCGAAACAAAGGAGAATGGGCTTGTGCGGCAGTCTTGCCTTGCCTGCATGGGCAGCTTTCAACTGGCGCAGACTGACCGGCGTATAGCCCTTTGACTTGATGAAGTTGAGTTCCCGTTGCAGCTGGCGGGGTGTAACCGCCAGGCGGTCCTTCCCGGGAAAAGGCGTGATGTCATGCCATACCAGAGATACCAATGGTTCGGCCGCGGCCCATGGTACCCACAGCAGCAATGCAATCAACAGGACGAACCGCGTGCGCATGGTCAAAACCGC
>JARRJV010000112.1 GCA_037388825.1 Acidiferrobacteraceae bacterium
CAGCGCGGCATCTCGGTCACCACGTCGGTGATGCAGTTTCCCTATGGAGAATGCATCGTGAATCTCCTCGATACCCCCGGCCACGAGGACTTTTCAGAGGACACGTATCGGACCCTGACAGCGGTGGACTCGGCATTGATGGTCATCGACGCCGCCAAGGGCGTGGAGCCGCGCACCATCAAGTTGATGGAGGTGTGCCGTCTGCGGGATACGCCGATCATGACCTTTATTAACAAGCTCGACCGGGAATCGCGCGACCCTGTGGAATTGATGGACGAGGTCGAGGACATTCTCAAAATTCGGTGCGCGCCCATGACCTGGCCTATCGGATCCGGCAAGCGATTCAAGGGCGTCTATCATCTGCCGAATGATTCGGTGCATTTCTTTTCCGCCACGCACGGGGGCAAGGTGCAGACCGGCGAAGTGGTTCAGGGCCTGGACAATCCTCGCCTGGATGAAGTAATCGGCGATCAGGCACAGGAACTGCGGGAGGAGATGGAGCTGGTCAAAGGTGCCAGCAATGAATTCGATGTCGAGGCCTACCGCAAGGGTGATCTGACGCCGGTATTCTTTGGTTCCGCGATCAACAATTTCGGTGTGCAGGAACTGCTGGATGTTTTTGTGGAGCACGCCCCTTCGCCGATTCCGCGCCAGGCGGCGCAGCGGATCGTGGAGCCCGGAGAAACGAAATTTTCCGGATTCGTGTTCAAGATCCAGGCGAACATGGATCCGCAGCATCGCGACCGCATCGCTTTCCTGCGCATTACTTCCGGCAAATTCACCAAGGGCATGAAGCTGTACCAGGTTCGTCTTGGTCGCCAGGTACAGGTGCCCAATGCGATTACCTTCATGGCTCGCGAGCGGGAAGGCGTGGAGACAGCCTATGCCGGAGACATCATTGGCCTGCACAATCACGGCACCATCCGCATCGGCGATGCCTTCAGCGACGGAGAGGAACTCAAATTCACGGGGATCCCGAACTTCGCGCCGGAACGCTGCGCATGAAGGCGCTGCAGAAGGGCCTGGATCAGCTCAGCGAGGAGGGGGCCACCCAGGTGTTCCGTCCCATCAATCGCAACGAAGTCATCCTGGGCGCGGTCGGCGTTCTTCAATTTGACGTGGTTGCCTATCGCCTGAAGGACGAGTATGGAGTGGAATGCAGCTACGAGCCGGTGAACGTGCACACGGCGCGCTGGGTTCACTGCGATGATGAAAGGAAGCTGGAGGAGTTTCGCCGCAAGAACGAGATCAACCTGGCAATCGATAGCGGGGGAAGTCTCACCTATCTGGCGCCCACCCATGTCAACCTCACCCTTGCCATGGAGCGCTGGCCGGACGTGGAATTCATCGCCACCCGCGAACACTAGCAGGGTCGATTCAGTTTCGGTTCGGGGGCAAGAGCCATGCGGCGCCGAGAACCCCGGCGCTGTCTCCGTGGATGTTGCGAAGCACCGGGGTGGTGAACTCATCATTGAAAACGGAGCGTGCCAGGCGTTCCCGGCCCTCAGTATACAGGCGGTCGAAATTGGACAAGCCTCCGCCCAGGACGATGGCGTCGGGATCCAGGATGTTGACCACCAGGGACAGGGCGCGACCAAACCGGTCCAGAAAACGCTCCACGGCTGCGATCGCCGCGATATCGCCGGCCCTGCTTCGGGCGATGATGTTCTGCGCGTTCAGACCGGCAGTGCCACCATGTTCCTGGTAGTCGCGCGCTAGCCCGGGTCCCGAGAGAAACGTCTCCACGCATCCATGTTTGCCGCAATAGCACGGCGGTCCATCGGCTTCCAGGACGTTGTGCCCCCATTCCCCGGCGACCTGGTGTCTTCCCTCGTGGACCCTTCCATCGATGGCAATGCCGCCGCCGACTCCCGTGCCCATAATGATGCCGAATACCACGCCGTGGTCGGCCCCTGCTCCGTCGATCGCCTCGCTCAGGGCGAAGCAGTTGGCATCATTGGCGATACGGATTTCCCGACCCAGGAGGCGCTCGAGGTCCGCCTTGACCGGTTGACCAGTGAGGCAAACCGTAGTGGAGTTTTTCAGCAAACCGGTCCGCGCTGACAGCGAACCCGGGGTACCGATACCGACCCGTAGCCGTTCGGCGGTTTGCGATTCCAGCTCCCGTACGAGGTCGACGACGTTTTGCAGAATCGCCTCGTAGCCATCCGCGACCGGAGTGGGTCGGCGCAGGCGTTCCATTGCAGATCCATCGGCAGAAATCAGGACAGCCTCGGTCTTGCTGCCGCCCAGGTCGATGCCAACTCGCACCTCAGCGCAACCCGTGGATCCAGCGTGTATAGATCGCGTCAGCGATTTCCTGCACGGCGGCTACCTTGCGGTCGAGTTCCGCCAGTATTTCTTCCGCGCTCTGAATCGAGGGGGACGGGTCCAGGGTCCCCGGTTCGGCCCGGTGTACCCAGTCGAATACCAGGTCGTTGGTCATTTCGACGTGGCATTGCAGGGCGAGGCTGTTGCCGATTGCAAAACCCTGGTTGGCGCAGAACTCACTGTGCAGGACCCGGGTTGCGCCGTCGGGACAGGCGAAGGTTTCGCCGTGCCAATGGAAGGCATTGAACTGGTCGGGAAGATGTCCAAACCATTCCGCGGCCAAGGGGCCGGGATCCACCTGTACCGGCAGCCAGCCGTATTCGGGCACCGGGTTACGCGAGATGGCAGCACCCAGGGCTCGGGCCATCAGTTGTCCGCCGAGACAGTGCCCAAGCACCGGCAGGTCCGCGTCCAGACCCTGGCGAATGAAGGTTTCCAGTGCCGGGATCCAGGGCAAGTCGTCATTGACGCTCATGGGGCCGCCCATAAGCACAATCCCTGATATATTTCGCGGCTTGTCGGGCACTGCTTCTCCCGCATCGATGCGCAGGAGAGTGGTAGGGATCTCGTGGCTGCGGAAGAATTCCGCGAGATAGCCGGGCCCTTCGTGGGCGACGTGGCGGACGATAAGGACCGGTTTCATAGTCGCATGATAGCCACAATTCGCCGATGACTCATCTGTGCCCGGGTCGCCCCGGCCCTGAAATCCGGTGGCATGAATCGTGCACTAACGTATTTGTAACCGAATTGCGATGAAATTCCGGACCCGTGGTTGGCGAACCAAGGTTCCGCTCCGGGATGCACTGACGGATTGTGGTCTGGTCGACGTTTGCTCGTGAACTGGACAGTATCGGTCAGAGAACCATGCAAGGCCGGTGGTACCAACTTCACGACGACAAAAGCTTGCTCACGATCACAACATCAAGCCGCTCATGGCCCGTCGCGCACCCGGCTCGGGGCGGCCGTGCCGTCTTCGCGTTGATCGCGTTGATGATCTTGAGCGCGTGTACGGTCACGCCACCCGGACCCAGGCCATCCGCTCCGCCTTCGCTGCGATACGTGCCCGTCGTCTATGGCGCCGAGGCCCCGGTATTTCGCACCATCGCCAGGAGTCTGAAGCAAAAACTGGGCTCGGCCGCGACCTTGTATCCACTTTCCCGGGACCCCGTCCAGCAAGAGCAGCAGCTCCGCCGTATCCAGGCACGCAACCCTGGCCAGGTCGTGGCGATTGGCCTGCACGCCATGGGTTGGAGCAAGGCCCTGGAGGGCCCGCAGGTGGTGTTTTGCGAGATCTTCGACCATTCCCGGGCCGGCATGGTAACGGCGAAGACCAAGGGTGTGAGCCTGATACCCCCACCGGAGCAGCTGTTCGCGCGGTGGCGTGCCCTGTCGCCGTCCTTGCACAGGGTGTTGGTGATCAGCGGTCCGGGGCTGGAGAAACAGGTCTCGGCGGCCACGGCGGCAGCGCACGCGAACGGCGTCAAACTCGTTCACCGCGTGGTACGGACCGACAAGGAGTATGTCTACGCCTACAAGCGGGCCGCTTCCCGGTATCAGGGCCTGTGGTTGTTGCCGGATAATCGGGTGCTCAGCCGATCGGCGATACTCAGCGTCATGACCTATAGTGTAAGGCACGGGAAACAGGTAGCCGTATTCAGCCCCGAGTTGCTGCAACTTGGTGGCCTCATCAGCGCCCAGGCAGTTCCCGATGATGTGGCCGATCAGGTGGTCCGCAGGCTGCAAGCCGGTGTGGGTCGCAACGAGCTGCCGGGCCCGGCCGTGGTCGATCTGACCCGCTCCGATCTTCGGATCAATCGTGAAGTGGCGCGACAACTGGACCTGGTGATTCCCAATTGGACGGGTGGATGAACGAGAAATCTGATAACGATGCCTCCTGGATCGCCCGTCTGGCCCCCCGGTTTTGGGCTGTCCGGGTCGTACGTCATCTACACCGGCGCATCCTTCATCCCCATCGCCCGCGTAGCATTGTCAAACGCCTGCTCTATCTCCAGACCTTCTGGGCCATACTGATCTATCTGCTGGTGGTTGCCGGAATCTGGTACAGCAGCAACTACCTGGTGAATGACAGTCTCAACGGACGTGGAAAGGTCTGGTTAGGCAAGCTCGACGAGCTTGGTACTCCTATCTATACGTCCAGGGGCAGAAAGACTTCGCAACGAATCCAGCGCCTGCTCACCGAGTTTCCCGAGCTCGCCTATATCCGCTACATTGATGCCAGCGGACACAAGGTGCTTGCGACCTTCCAAACGCCCGG
>JARRJV010000113.1 GCA_037388825.1 Acidiferrobacteraceae bacterium
TCGGCACCGCACCGGCGGGGGTGGTCTTCTCCGGTTTTGCCTCCGGCGCGCTGTGGCTGACCACGGCCGGCCTCATCATCGCCGAGCCGATGCGGACCACGGGCCTGAGCGAACGGCTGGCGCGCTCCATCGCCCTGCGCGTGAGCCACGGCTATCTTCCCCTGATCGCCGGAATGGTCACGGTCGGACTCGTGCTCGGCTTCCTGATGCCGTCGTCCATGGCGCGGGTCACGCTGTTGATTCCCATCGCCCTGGCGCTGGCGGAGCACTCCGGTTTCGGACCCGGATCCAATGGCCGCACGGGCGTGATCCTGGCCGCCGCCTTCGGCGCGTTTTTGCCGACCTTCTCCATCCTCACGGCCAATGTCCCCAACCTGGTGCTGCTCGGTGCCGCCGAGGCCCAGGCCGGCGTGGTTCCCCACTATGGCGAGTACCTGCTGTTGCACTTCCCGGTGCTCGGGCTGATCAAGGCGATCCTGATCGTGTTGCTGATCGTCTGGCGCTATCCCGACCGGCCGCGGCCGGTAGCGGCGGACGAGGTTACGCCCAAACCCATGTCGCGTTCGGAATGGAAGATGGCCGCAATCCTGTTCCTGGCGCTGGCGATGTGGATGAGCGACGCGTTGCATCACATCTCGCCGGTGTGGATCGGCCTCGCCGCCGCCATTGCGCTGGTACTGCCGGGAGTGGGCCTGCTCGGCGCGCGGGCGCTCGCGACCAAGGTAAACTACAATCCGGCCCTGTTCGTCGCCGGCATTCTCGGCCTCGGTGCGCTGCTGTCCCACTCGGGACTCGGCGCGCACCTGGCGGCGTACCTGACCGAGATACTGCCGCTCGCGCCCGGCCACAATCCACTCAATTTCGTGTCGCTGATCGTGACCGCCATGGTCACCGGCGTCATCGCCTCCCTGCCGGGCGTGCCGGCGGTGCTGACGCCGCTGGCGAAACAACTGGCCAGGTGATCGGGTTCTCCACGCCGCTATTTCTCTACCAGGCCGCGCCGCTGGTGGTGGCGATGCAGCTCGCCGGCGAAAAGACGCGCGCGGCAATCGTCCTGTGCCTGCAACTCGCCCTGGTGACAGTGCTGCTGTTGCTGCCGCTCGATTACCTGTGGTGGCGTTTGCTCGGCTGGTTGTAGCCGTCGGGGCGCAGGCCATCGCGGAGACTTCGCGCACCGGTGTCGGTCCTACCCCTTGTTCATTTGCCCGTAGAGCCGGGTCGCCATCCATACCAGCAAGGCGACACCGATGACGAGCACGCCCCACAGGATCCACCGCTTCCACGGCAGCTTCTTCTCCGGTACCAGTAGCGCGGTCCCGCCCAGGGCGTGGGGGCTGCCGGTGGTGGCGGGCTCAGGCTTCATGTCCTTGTCACCTTTGCCGCGGAGCTGCGCCAGCAGGCGGTCGACGCTGTACTGCGCGGGTTCGACGGTCGAGCTGCCATAGGCGAGTTCGAACGGTCCCTTTCCCTGGGCGACGAACACAAGGCGTTGCGGGATCCAGCCGACGGAGATATTCGGCAGGGCACGGCCGGCCACGGCGCCGCCGTCGGTGAGGATCACGCGCAGGTAGCGTTCGCTGTGAATCGCGCGCGGAAGCTCGAGCTCGGTCTGGACAACCTCTCCGCTCGCCGTCTGCAGACGATATACCAGGCCGCCGGTGCGCTTCACCCACGGGGCGTCCTTCGCGCCACGGCTGTAGATCTCGACGGAGACCACCACATTGGTTTCGGGCAACAGTACACGCACGCGGTCCACCGGCATGCGACCGCCAATGTCATAGTCGATGGCCTCCGGCTTTTTTGCATCGCGCACGCCGGTTACCGTCTTCCAGTCCCGCTCCGGCGGCGCGACTTCCGGCGCCAACTCCGCCTCGACTCCGTGGACGGCAAGGTCGACGCCGGCATCGGCCGGGCGTAGCAACAAATACTTCGCATGCGTCGCGGGTAGCGCGATGGTGCGTTGTTCCATGACGTAAGACCCCTGCCGCAGGCGCACCAGTGCGGCATCGGCGCCCGTGTCGCGCCAGTGCACCAGGTCGTCGCTGGCCTCGACCCTCACGTGCGTATTGAGGTCGTAGCTTGCGCCGGCGTCCCACGAAAGTGTCAGTTTGGCCAGCGGCCGCTGAACCTGGCTGGCGTCGAGCAGATAACCGGCGAGCGGTGCCTTCGTCGTCCCGCTCTTGGCCTCGCCGTGCATCTGCACGACCGTGCCCTGCCGGTCACGCCGGAAGTTGAGTGACACCACATCCCGCAACTGTTCGGCCTGGCCATACAGCGGATACCAGGGCAGTTCCGTGGTCGTCGTCGGCATGACGGTCTCGCGTGCCGCACGCACGGCATGGGGTACCGCCTCGCCTTTGGCGTTGAACACGCTCACGTCGCCGAGATCGTCGCGGGTCACGGCCTCGTACACCGCCTGCGGCAAGGTAAGTTCATACAGCGCCGCGGGCACGGGCGTCGAGATGGGTACGCCGAAGGCAAAATCCTTGGGCGCGGTTGGCGCATTTCCGGCCATGGCGAGCGGGGCCGCCAGCATGCCGAGTAGTACTATGGCGAATCGCTTCACGTCGTTTCTCCTGCCTGTTTTTCGTCCTCTTGGTCCCGTCCATGGCGCGGCGGCACCGGCGACAAGTAGCCCACCAACAGCAGCAGTGCGCCGACGCCGATGAACGTCACGATGCGCGCCACCGTCCCGGTGTTGGACAGGTCCACGACAAAGAGTTTCGCCACCACCACCCCGAGCAGCGTCGCGCCGGTGATCCACACCATGCGTTGGCCGTGACGGGTGGCGAACACCATCAACACCAGTCCGATCACGGTCCAGAACAGTGACACCGCCGCCTGTGCCAGTACCGAATCGTACATATCCTGGAAGCCATAGGGGATTCCGGCGTAGTGATGCAGGCTGCGGAACAACATGGCGTTCATCCACACGAACACGACGGCGGCAACGGTCCACCTCGCCGCGTCGCGTGACGCCAAGTACGCCGGTACCGCTTGCGCGCGCAGGGCCATCAGCCATGTCACCACGGCGAGCAGGGCGAGCGCCGTCGTCAGGTCCAGGGGATTGAGCACCGGCACATACGGCAAGGGCGCCGGCGCACCGGCCCGTTCCAGGCTGGCGGCGACGGTCCAGATCAGTACGGTCAGGGCGAACGGGATGGCGCCGGCGGTGAGATAGGCGGCTCGTTTGGCGCGCAGCGGCCACGCCAGGAAACGCGCGCCATGGGTGGCGAGCGCCAGAAACGCCGTTGGCACGAGCCCCCAGGCCACGATCTTCCAGTCGGCACCCCCCTGCACCCAGCGGCCCACGCCCCAGTTGATCTCCCACGTGGCGAGAATGCCGAGCAGCCACAGGGCCACGGCGTGCCAGTAGTTGGACGATGGTACGAGCTGTACGCGATCGCGCCGGTACAGCACGGCGTACCACGTTGCCAGGGCCAGCCCCCATGCAAGCCAGCCATTGTGCGCGAAGGCGTGGTTAGTGATCACTGCCTGAACAAGCAGGGAGAAGTACAGCAGCGGTAACAGGCCGAGGCAGAACGCACGCAACAGGGGCCAGGCGAGGCGCGATCCCACGGTCTCGAACAGCGCGGCGCTGAATGCGAGAAAGACAATGCCGGCGACAACGCGGTTGACGATCAAGTGTACATGCTGATGCAACTCCATGACGCCGCCGAACAGCCACCACCCCACGGCCCAGACGAGAAACACGACTCCCAGTTCCTGGACTTGTTCGCCGGCGGCATCGGGCCGGCGATGCATCTGGTAGGCGATAAAACCGGCGGCCGCCGCCAGTAGCAGGGTGCCGAAGTAGAAGCTGTTCAGCACCGGCCACCTGGCCTCGTAGTGCAGGAGATCCATCGCGAACAACCAGCCGGCGCCCAGCTGCAAGGCCATGCCGAACCAGGCCATCAGTCTGCGTTGCTGGCGGATGCCGATCCAGAACACGCCGGCGCCCTCGACCGCCCACACCGCCGCCGACCAGCGGCCGTCCAGGGCGAGCGGGATGGCCATGGTGGCGAAGATCATTCCCAGGGAGAGAAAGGCTTCCGATAGCATGCGCATGGTGGCGCGCGTGAGCCGTATCAATATGAACGTAACCAGCAAATAGAACGCACCCAGCCCGTAGGCCGAATACGCCAGCCCGTATTCGGTGTCGTGCACCAGTGCCGCCTGCAAGCCGAAGGCGATGATCGGCGTGCCGAATACCAGGGTACCGTCGACATAGTCGCGCAACTCGAGCGGCCGGCGCAGCGAGTAGAGTATGGCAATGGCAACGTAGAACAGCACGGACAGAATCAGGAACGGTTCGACCGTGGGAAAGAACTCCGGTTTGTAATAGCGCATGCCCCAGCTCGTGCCGATGACGAAGGTGAAGGCGAAGCCGACGAGATTGAGCG
>JARRJV010000114.1 GCA_037388825.1 Acidiferrobacteraceae bacterium
CCCTTAATTGTCCACAGGCTGCCGAAATGTCCTGTCCTTTGCTCCGGCGAATAATGACCGTGTAATTTTCCGCAAACAAAATATCATAAAATGCCTGAATCACCGCCTCTGCCGGCCGGTCGAAATCGCAACCTGCATGCGGGTTAAAAGGTATGAGGTTGATTTTGCATCGGATCGGCCTCAATAATTTTGCCAGGTGTCTGGCATTATCTTCGGAATCGTTGATTCCCCTGATGAGAATATACTCGAAGGTGATTCTTCGGCCGGGAGCGGGAGAATATCGACGGCAGCCTTCCAGCAATTTGCCCAGAGGATACCTACGGTTAATAGGCATCAACCGGCTGCGGGTTTTGTCATCGGTCGCATTGAGCGATATCGCCAGATTAACACGGGTATCCCGCCCCAGGGCAGCAAGTTTGGACACAAGGCCGGCAGTGGAGACCGTCACCCGTCGGCTTGCGAGTCGAAGTCCGGCATCGGTGTCGGTGATGACGCCGATTGCGCTGACAAGGTTTTTGTAGTTGGCCAGCGGCTCACCCATTCCCATAAAGACAATATTCGTCAAACGCATGGGATCATCCAATTCATTTTTAATGTCGCGTACCTGAGCGATAATCTCAGCCCGGGTAAGATTCCGTTCGAAACCGCCGGCGGCGGTCAGACAAAAAAGGCAACCCTGGGCACAGCCCGCCTGGCTTGACACACAAAGGGTATAATGATCCTTTTCGGGAATAAGGACACTTTCAATGCGGTTGCCGTCATTAAGTTTAAAAAGGTACTTACGGGAACCGTCCCGGGAAGTTTCAATCCGCTCGACTTCCAGCCGGCCGATCACAAAATGCTGCGGCAGCAAACTTCGGATCTCTTTGGAAAGATCGGTCATCACCTCAAAGCTGTCGGCTTGTCGCAAATAAATCCACTTTTGAATCTGTTCCGCGCGATATGCTGCAATTTGGTGCTCAGCCAGCCAGGAAACCAGTTTCTCGCGTGTAAGATCGAGAATGTCCGTTTTATAATTGAGTGTTGTCATCAGCGCTTGATGCGTTAAATGGGAATTGGTTGGAGAAACCATGTTTGAAAGCTTGAGCGAAAAGCTGGACGCCGCCTTTAAAAAGCTTAAAGGCCACGGCAAACTATCGGAAAAAAACATCGAGGAAGGCGTAAAAGAAGTTCGTATGGCCCTCCTCGAAGCCGATGTCCATTACCGTGTGGCCAAACGATTCATCGCCGATGTCAAGGAAAGGGCTCTGGGCCAGGAGGTCCTGTCCAGCTTAACCCCCGGTCAGCAGGTTATCAAGATCGTCAATGAAGAGTTGACGAAGCTGATGGGCTCTCGCAACGAAGACTTGAATCTGTCAGGTCCCAGCCCGGTAGCTTTGATGCTGGTTGGACTTCAGGGATCCGGTAAAACAACGACATCGGGCAAACTGTCTGTCTTTCTGCGTAAAAAGGGCAGAAAACCATATCTTGTGCCTGCAGATGTTTATCGCCCGGCCGCCATCGATCAGCTCAAGAAATTGGGCCAGCAGCTCAACGTCCCGGTGTTTTCCTCCACCACTGCGATGGATCCGGTGCAGATATGCCGGGAAGCTAGAACAGCAGCTCACCAGCAGGGATGCGATACGCTACTGCTGGACACAGCAGGACGCCTTCACATCGATGAGGAGCTGATGGATGAACTCAGCCGCATCAAAAATGCCGTAAAGCCATCCGACATACTCCTGGTGGCGGATGCCATGACCGGCCAGGATGCGGTAAACATCGCCAAATCTTTTAATGAGACACTCGATATCGGTGGTGTTATCCTCACAAAAATGGATGGTGACGCCCGCGGGGGCGCCGCCCTTTCCATTAAGGAAATTACCGGCAAGCCGATCAAGTTTATCGGTGTTGGGGAAAAATTAAGCGAACTTGAGCCTTTTCATCCTGACAGATTGGCATCGAGCATACTGGGCATGGGAGATGTCCTCACGCTCATCGAAAAAGCCCAGGAAGCCGTTGATGAAAAGACGGCCGCAGACCTTGAGAAGAAGCTTAGAAAAAGCCAGTTTACCCTGGAGGATTTTCGCGATCAAATGGTTCAAATTCGAAAGATGGGTTCGCTGGGCGATATCATGAAGATGGTCCCCGGCATGGGTAAGCTCAAACAGATGAAGAACCTCGATGTGGACGAAAATGAATTTGTTAAGATTGAAGCCATAATCAATTCGATGACTCCCCGGGAGCGGCGGCAACATACGATTATCAACGGAAGTCGCCGCCGGAGAATCGCCAGTGGAAGTGGAACCCGGGTGCAGGATGTCAACCGATTATTAAAAAATTATACTCAATTGCTTAAAATGCTTAAAAAATTCAATAAAGGCGGCATGCGCGGTATGCAGCGGGGAATGCTGCCGTTTTGAAGGAGAAATGTAACTATGGCAGTTAAAATTAGATTGGCCCGACACGGAGCAAAGAAAAAACCATTCTATCGAATTGTCGTCGCGGACAGCGAAAGTCCGCGTGACGGTAAATTCCTGGAAAATGTCGGCACATATGATCCTTTGTACGATCCGGCCAAGATCACGCTGAAATCGGAGAGGATCCAATACTGGATGACCCAGGGCGCGAAACCCACGGATACGGTTCGAACCCTTTTAATAAAAGAAGGGTTTTTTGCTCCAACCGCCTGATATTCCGACTGATAATTACGGCTGCTTATAAGGGCAAAATCGATCATAAAGCTTTCACGACAACGTACGAAATTGTTCGCTGTTACGATGCCCCCACTTTTAAACCATCAAGAAAGGACACGGCACCATGAAAGATCTGATCAATTACATTGCTCAAGCGTTAGTGGATCATCCGGAACAGGTTAGTGTGAATGAGGTCACGGGGGGTCAGACCTCTGTTTTGGAGCTTAAAGTGGCCAAAGAGGATATAGGAAAAGTAATTGGCAAGCAGGGCAGAACGGCAAGGGCGATGCGAACCATACTCAGTGCGGCCTCGGCCAAGATAAAAAAACGCACTGTTCTGGAAATTGTTGAATAAGTCTGCTGAAAAGAAAGGCTATGCGCTCATCGGTAAGATCGTTGGCGTTCATGGCGTAAAAGGCACCCATAAGATCCGATCCTATGCGGAATCGCTGGAAATTTTTAAATCCGGCAGCTCGATTCTCATTCGCAATAACCGCGAGCTGGAAGCTATCTATGAAATCAATTGGGTTAAACCTCACACGGGAATACCTCTTTTATCGCTTAAAGGGGTTACCGGCAGGCGTCAGGCGGAATCGATGGTCGGCTGTGACCTGTTCATCAAAAAATCAGAACTGCCGGAATTAGAGGAGGGTACCTACTATTGGTTTGATCTGATCGGGATCGATGTATATACGACCCAAGAGGAATACCTCGGCCGGATTGCGTCAATCGTCGAGACCGGAAGCAATGATGTTTATGTGGTTAAAAATGGTGAGCAGGAAATACTGATTCCAGCCCTCGAAACTGTTGTTCTGGATATCGATCTGGGGAAAAAGCAAATGCGGGTGGATTTGCCTGAGGGCTTAATTTAGATGATCGGTTGACAAGTTGAATTGTTGATTAAGCACAAATGATTTAATCCACTTACTATTTGAACTGCCAAACAAGCTGTAGCTCGCTTATCAACAAAAACTGATGAATTTTGTTGTACTGACAATTTTCCCGGAAATGTTTGACACGTTCTGGGCTCATGGGATTATCCGCAGGGCGATCGAAAATAAAAAGATTTTTGTTTCGGCCGTAAACATTCGAGATTACACCGAAGATCGGCACCAGGTGACGGATGACCGGCCCTACGGCGGCGGCAGCGGGATGGTGATGAAACCTGAGCCCCTGGCGAGGGCGATTCGGGCGGCCTCCAACGCGCAACCGGGGGCCAGAACGGTATTGCTGACACCCCAGGGAGAGGTATTCAACCAGAAAGTGGCCCATGAACTGGCGTCTCTAAGTACGCTTGTTCTGGTCTGCGGTCGCTACGAGGGTGTTGATGAACGAATCTGTCACGATCTTATTGATTATGAAATTTCCATCGGTGACTATGTCCTTACCGGTGGTGAACTGGCCGGAATGATCATAGTAGACGCCGTCACACGTTTGATTCCCGGCGCCCTTGGCGGCGAGAATGCGGCTGAAAATGACTCGTTTGCAAACGGTTTACTGGAACACGCTCACTACACAAGACCCAGAACGTTCGAAGACAAGGAGGTTCCGGAGATACTGCTCTCCGGCCATCACCGGGAAATTGAAAAATGGCGCCTCAAATCTTCTTTGATTCGTACCTTTTTAAAAAGACCTGATCTGTTACAGGAAAAAACCCTGAATAGTGAAGAAATCGAAATATTGGAAAACTGGCATCGTGACATTGAGGAGATCTTAAT
>JARRJV010000115.1 GCA_037388825.1 Acidiferrobacteraceae bacterium
TTGACCCTCGTCTGGTTCCCAGGTCGATACTTGGCATCCTATCGAGCGGGCCACCTCGTGCAGCGACTGGTAGGCCGGGAAGGTGCAGATTGCGTGGTCTCCTGGCTCGAGAAGCGCGTGCAGCAACAGGAAAACCCCTTCCTCGGGGACCATCACGAGGACGTCCTGCGCCTCGATGCCTGCATAGATTTCGGCGATGGCTTCCCTTAGGAATGGGTGCCCGGGGCTTTCGGTGTATCCTAGCTTGAGGTGTTCCCACAGCTGTGCCGTCTCTGTGTCCGCCATTGCCAACAGCTCTGACATGGCAAGTGGTTCGCAGTCGGAACACGATAACAGATAGCGGGCCGAGAACTCGTATTTGGCAAAGTATCGCTCCAGCGCAAAGGGGGCTATTTTCATGCGACCTCGGCTTTTGTCTTGACCTCGTAATGCTGCGAGCGCGCATCAAACCGCGAGAGCAGCGCCCTGGCCTTTGGGGGCACGACGGCGACCTCGTAATCCTCCCCGGCGAAGGCGCGCACTGCGTCTAGCGAGTCGAACCACATGATGGTCACGAACTCTACCTCGTCGCTCGAGTCGCGGCGCAGGAGGTGTATGCCCCTGTAGCCTGCGATCTCGCGTTCCTGTATGCCGACGAATATCTCGCTCTTGAGCAGTTCTTCGTAGGCGTCGGCGTTTGCCGGCGTCGTCCATCCGTGCCAGATTCGGCTGATCATGTCCTGTTTTATCTCCCTAAGGTTCCAGCATCACCTTGATCGAGTCCTTCGACTCCAAAACCATCTGGAAAGCCTCCTCGAATTGCTCCAATGGGAATACGTGCGTCACGATGTCGTCCACCGGAACCTGGCCTTTGACCAGCATGTCCATCGCCAGCGGATAGCAGAAGGGCCCCAAGTGGGAGCCGTGGATGTTGAGCTCCTTGGTGTCGCCGATGATGGTCCAATCGACCGTGACCGGCTCGCCAAACACGCTGAACTCGACGAACGTGCCCAGGCGACGGATCATGTGCAGGCCCTGGATCACGGATTCGGTATGGCCGGTGGCCTCGATGTAGACGTCGCAGCCGTAACCCTCCGTGAGCTTGCGTACCTCGTCGACCACGTCCACCTCCAGCGGGTTCAGCACCAGGTTGGCGCCGCACTTTTTGGCCACCTCCAGCCGGGAGGGTACCAGATCGAGCGCGATCAGGCAGCCGGGGCTCTTCAGCCGGGCCGTCGCGACCATCCCCAGGCCCAATGGGCCACAGCCGGAGACGACGACCGTGTCGCCCAGTTCGATCTCGCCCCGTTGGACAGCGTGGATGGCGCAGGCCAGGGGCTCGATGTAGACGGCCTGCCGTGGTGTGAGGACGTCGGGGACTTTGTTGTTAATGGCGTCGGCGGGGAACAGCATGTACTCGGCCATGGCACCGCGGGTGCGCTGGCGGAAGCCGTAGACGTCGTGCTTGCCATCGCACTGCCAGTACTGACCTCGCTTGCAGAAGCGACATTCCCAGCAGGGCACGATCTGCTCCGAGATTGCTTTGTCGCCGATGGTCAGGCCGTACTTTTGTGCCGCGCCATCGCCCAGGGCGACCACCTCTCCCACGAACTCGTGACCAGGCGTGATCGGCGGCTGGCAGTAGCCCTGGCGATGTTCATCTCCCCAGAACAAGGGGGCGCCGGCATAGCACTTGACGTCTCCCGCGCAGATGCCGGCGCCCAGGATGCGCACGAGCACTTCGCCGGGGCCCACGCTGGGTACGGGGATTTCCTCTAGGCGGTAGTCGTGCGGCCCATAACACATCACTGAGTGCATGGTCTCGGGTATGTTAGTCTGAGTATCTGGCATGCTTCTTCTCCTGTGCTCCTTCTCTTTAGCAACCCGTTCGATCTCGGACATTGCTTTGTCTCGTTACAGCTTTAGCATGTAGTACACGATTCCAAAGTTAACCGGCCCGACGCGAAAAGCCAGCCTAGCCAAATCGACCAGACCGAGTATCCCACGATCACCAGCACAGCACCGGCATAACTGAGAGGATGCTCCTGCCCACCGATGCGGAAGCCGAGCGCTACGAGGATGTATCCCGCCCCGACGACAATGCCGGAAATGGCCAAGCCACTTGGAAAGGCATCGATGCTGAAAGCGAGGATGTTTGCAAGCAGAAGCCACAGGCCGATGGCTCCGCCGGCCGTGAGCACGGCCGTGATCGTCTGTTCATACTTGACGACGTCAAGGACGAGCAGCGTTTGCAGCATCGCGGCCACGAGCATCCCTACGGCGCCTACCACAGCTGCCAGTAGGGCCAGTCTGGCTCCTCCGTGACGTATCAGGAGGAAAAGCCCAACTGAGACGGGCAACATCAGTAGCATCTGGAGGACGCTCACGGCGTCGTTGATCTTTCCAAAGCGTCCGCCCAGGGTGAAGAAGAGGATGGCCGTGACCGCGGTGGCTAGGGTGGCCGCAGCGCTCAAGTATAGGGTCCACCCAAAGAGCAAATCGAGATTTGCTGGATTCATATGATTCCCTCAACTTCGATACTCGCCAAGATAAACGGGCCGACACCTTTGTAGTCGTTGGTCACGATTTCCTCGCCGACGTAATACTCAAACGAGCCGTCTCGATATGGCTCTCCACCCAGACCCGCTCCACTGCAGATCCGGTCTAGGTTGACCAGGCCTTGTTCATCAACTTTGATAAAGTGCTTCAGAATCCCTTGGTACCCGCGCTTGGCCACATCCAGGTGGTTTTTGCCAATATAGCCCTTGTTGGCGCCTTTTGCCAGTGCGTACGCGAACATGCACGAGGCCGAGGCTTCCAGATAATTGCCTGCTCTATCTCCTTGGTCAAGCACCTGGTACCACAGGCCGGTGGGCTCGTCCTGCACGGTGGTCAGCGCGGCTGCCGTGTCTTTGAGAATCGTTATGATGGAATCTCGGCCCGCGTGGTCCCGTGGCAGGAAATCGAGGACGTCCACGATGGCCATCATGTACCACCCGACCGCGCGTCCCCAGAAACAGGGAGAACAGCCGGTTGCCGGGTTGGCCCAACGCTGGCTCTTGCTCTCGTCCCAGCCGTGATAGAGCAGCCCGGTTTGAGGATCGCGAGTGTGGCTCTCTATCAGCGTGATCTGACGGACCACGTCGTCGAATCCCTGCGGTTCGTCGAACGTTTTGGCAAACTCGGCATAGAATGGGCCGGCCATATAGATGCCGTCCAGCCACATTTGATGGGGGTAGATCTGCTTGTGCCAGAAGCCACCCACGCTGGTGCGTGGCTGGAGCTGTAGTTGTTCCCTGAGCAGGTATGCGGCTTTCTCGTATCGCTCGTCGCCCGTTTGATTGTACAGCAGAAACAGCAGCTTGCCCGCGTTGATTTGATCCAGGTTGTACGTCTCAATGCGGTATGTCCGGATATCGCCATCGGCGCTGACAAATTCGTCGATGTTGCTCTTGATGTAATCGTAATACTTTTTCCTCCCGGTTTTCGACCACACCTGCTTGATCGCGGAGAGCGCTACACCGGCTGCATAGGTCCACTTGTCCGAAAGAAACGGGTGGCGCTGGATCACCGAGTCGGCCATCCGCGTCGACCAGTCCAGCGGTTGGGTGGATTTGCAGCCAGCTAACAGGCCGGC
>JARRJV010000116.1 GCA_037388825.1 Acidiferrobacteraceae bacterium
CACCACGGTCAGGGCCGCGGTCAGCGTGGTCTTGCCGTGGTCGACGTGGCCGATGGTTCCGACGTTGACGTGGGGTTTACTACGTTCAAATTTTTCCTTGGACATCTTGGGTGCCTCGTGTCAAAGTCAATTCCGTATACGAAATCGTATCTTTATATACAGGGCCCGAACCGGGTCCGGACCGTTGTACTGGAGCCCATAACCGGATTTGAACCGGTGACCTCTTCCTTACCAAGGAAGTGCTCTACCGACTGAGCTATATGGGCAAATTCTGCGGATTTCCGGGCCGTAAACGCCGTTGCGCCCGCTCTCCGTACTTACCCAGCCGTCCTGCACTACCGACTCCAAACTCTGGAGCGGGTGATGGGAATCGAACCCACATCATCAGCTTGGAAGGCTGAGGTTCTACCATTGAACTACACCCGCCTTGGGTTCAAGGGGAACCGCGACCGCACCGCTTTCCCGCCCGCCGAGATATGGTGGAGGGGGGTGGATTCGAACCACCGAAGGCAGTGCCAACAGATTTACAGTCTGTCCCCTTTGGCCGCTCGGGAACCCCTCCCAAAGTAAGCCGCGCATTGTGAGGAAGGGGCGTTTCAATGTCAATAAAGAATCCGGCCCAAGGCACTGATTACCTTGCGCAAGAGGCAGCGCTTCCAATCGTGGGGCGCAATTATGCGACCAGCGGCGCCGGTCTATCAAGCCCCCGAGCGAATCCGGTTCAGGGCCGAGCCGGCCTGGAACCAGCCGATCTGCTCCAGGGTCAGGGTATGGTGCGTCTCGATGGTGTCTACACTCCCGTCTGCGTGGTGCATTTCCACTGTTACCCCTTTTCCGGGGGCCAGGGAGTCGAGGGCACGGAAGCTCAGGCGGTCATCCCGTCGGATCTTGTCGTAGTCCCCGGAATCGGCAAAGGTCAGGGGCAAAATCCCCTGTTTTTTCAGGTTAGTCTGGTGAATTCGGGCAAAACTGCGGGCAAGGACCACGCGCGCGCCGAGGTACCGTGGGCTCATGGCCGCGTGTTCCCGGGAGCTGCCCTCGCCCAGGTTTTCATCCCCGATCACCACCCAGCCCTGCCCGCGGGCCTTGTAGTCCCGCGCGATCTCATTCAAGGGCTGATTCTCGGCCGCGGTGAACACGTTGAATCCGGTCCCAGGCTTGTCCGAGAAGGCATTATTGGCGCCGGAATACATATTGTCGCTGATCCGGTCCAGATGGCCCCGGAATCGCAACCACGGACCGGCCGGGGAAATATGGTCGGTGGTGCACTTCCCTATCGCCTTGAGCAGCACCGGCAGGTCCTGATAGCCCGTGCTTTTGTCCACGGGCTCGAAGGGTTCCAGCAAGGCCAGGCGTTCACTGGCGGGGTCCACCTGCACGGTGACCGATGCGGAGTCGTCGGTCGGTGCTGCATAACCGCTCTCGCCGGCATCGAAGCCCCTGGCCGGGAGTTCCGGGGCCGTCGGCGGCTCCAGCTCGAAGGTGCCGCCATTTTCGGCAATGGCCTCGTGCAGGGGATCGGTGTCCAGTCGCCCGGTCAAGGCAAAGGCGGTCACGACCTCGGGGCTGGCGATGAAGGCATTGGTCCCCGGATTGCCGTCGTTGCGCTTCGGGAAATTGCGGTTGTACGAGGTCAGAATGGAATTCTGCTGCTCCTTGGCCACATCCGTTCGTTCCCATTGGCCGATACAGGGACCGCAGGCATTGGCCAGCACGGTTGCGCCAATGGCCTCGAGATCGGCCAGCAGACCGTCGCGCTCGATCGTGGCACGCACCTGCTCCGAACCCGGGGTTACAAGAAACGGCACCTTCGCCGTGAGGCCATGCTCGCGGGCCTGGCGCGCGATGTGGGCCGCACGGCCGATGTCCTCATAGGATGAATTGGTGCAACTGCCGATAAGGGCTGCCTTGAGTTCCGCCGGGTAGCCGTCGTTTTTCACGTCCTCGCGCAGCCGGGACACGGGTCGGACAAGGTCCGGTGTGTGGGGACCGACCACGTGGGGCTCCAGGGTCGACAGATCGATTTCCACGATCTCGTCGTAGTATTCCTCCGGTTTCGCCAGCACCTCGTCGTCCGCGCGCAGATGTTCCGCAACGCCCTCGGCCAGATCCGCAATCGTGGAACGCTCCGTTGCCCGCAGGTAGTCGGCCATGCGCCGGTCGAAGGGGAACACGGACGTTGTTGCACCCAGCTCGGCACCCATATTCGTTACCGTGGCCTTGGCCGTGCAACTGAGCGCCTCGGTGCCGGGACCGAAATATTCGATGATGCGGTTGGTGCCCCCCTTGACGGTCAACAGGCCTGCGAGCTTGAGGATCACATCCTTGCCGCTGGTCCAGCCGCTGGGGGCCCCGGTGAGCTTCACGCCCACGAGCTTGGGCCACAACACTTCCCAGGGCATGCCCACCATGACATCGACCGCGTCAGCACCACCGACGCCAATGGCCAGCATACCCAGGCCGCCGGCGTTGGGTGTATGCGAGTCCGTACCAATCATCAGGCCACCAGGAAACGCATAATGCTCCAGGATCACCTGGTGAATGATGCCGGAACCGGGATTCCAGAATCCCATTCCATATTTATTGGCGGCAGAAGCGAGGAACTCGTAGACCTCGTGATTGGTGTTCTCGGCCACCGCCAGGTCCTTGATCGCCCCGACCTTCGCGCGAATCAGGTGATCGCAATGCACGGTACTCGGTACCGCCACCTCGTCACGACCGGCGGTCATGAACTGCAGGATGGCCATCTGCGCGGTGGCATCCTGCATGGCCACCCGGTCAGGATGCAGGGGCGCCGTAGTTTCCCCGCGCACCGGCAACTCGTCGCCCTCCTGCCAGTGGGCAAACAGGATCTTTTCTGCCAGGGTCAAGGGGTGTGCGACACGCGGCCTGATCGCCTGCAGGCGCCGGGGCAGCTGTTCGTAGTAGGAGCGGATCATCGCCAGGGCGTCGGCCGGGTACTTTTCCATAAACTCAAATCTCGTTGTTGTTCCAAGCTGGAGCCCGCAGTCGGAATCGAACCAACGACCGTCTGATTACAAATCAGGTGCTCTACCAACTGAGCTATGCGGGCGGATTGCGAAGGACGCAAATTTTAACCCAGGCGTGGGCAGCCGCCAATGGAGAAACAGCGTCTTACGGCTGCGACACCGCGTTGCTGCAGGATGCCTGCTCAACCGTGATGTCGCTTGCGCTCCATTTCAGTGCACGAATGGACTCCAGCGACGCCTGCCCCGCCGGAATCTCCAGCCAGTAGCGATTGGTCACCTGTGTAATTGCGCGGGTGCGGGGATGGTAGTGATGCTTGCGCAGCAGGCTCCGTGTTTCCTTGATATTTGCCGCATTGCGGAACACACCAACCGAGACTGCGTTCTTGAGCTTGCCCTCCCGAATCAGCGCATTGTCCTTGATCCCGATCTTGCGCAGCCGACGTTGCGCCGCGGTCGCGGACCGGGTCGAGGAATAGGGCCCAAGATAGACCTGGAAGCTGATATCGGTCTTGGGTTCGCTACGCAAGGTGTAACGCAGGCCCTTCTTCTTGAGCCGGGTTCCCGCTTCGGTCGCCGGCGTCAACTTCTTGAATGAGCCAACC
>JARRJV010000117.1 GCA_037388825.1 Acidiferrobacteraceae bacterium
TGGATAGGACAAGGGCCGCGATAGCGGGCGGGTACAGGGGCGCGGCAACCCACAGCACGAAAGATCCAGGCAAGGCGAACATATACAGGATGACCTGCAGGCCAATCAGGGCCAGCACCAGAAACCAGCTGCCGGCATAACCCCGCGCCCAATTCAGAGCTTCCCGTGCGTCCAGCAGTCCGCTGACATGAACCAGGAACCCTGCCGCCAGGAGCAGGACCACAATCAACGGTTTGCGCAAGTGCGCCAGAGCGAAAGCCTTTTGTTCCACCTATTGTTGACGCCTACCAGGACGTTGCTGCGTGGCTCCACTATAGCCCACGCAAGGGTAGAACGAAATCGGGGTTACCGTCGAATAGCCCGTGCGATACGGTACAATGCATCCATGGGCCGACTTTTTCACATGCTGGTATTCCTCGCCTGCATTGCACCTGCCTCCGCAAGACTCCTGCAGGAAGATCTGCCCGAGGGCAACGACCCCAGCGCCATCGTGTTCCGCTACCAGGATTCGGAGACGCAACAGTATCTAGGAATCCATTTCCTGTCGAAGCGAAAAATCCGCTTCGTTTTGCGTGTGGACGAGGACTGCCACAAGAGAATAGAAGGGACCGCGATCAATCGCGCGCGCAACTATGCGATCGACGCCGACGAAGCGGGTGTGCTTTACCCCGCCAATGAGTATATCTACCGCGAGCACAACGGACATACCCTTTATATCCGTATTGCTGCACAGACGAAGGGCTTCAAACAAGACAAGGCCTACGTGTTCGAAACGAAGGATCGCAGTCGCTGCCCGGTGTCCGAGGAAATGATGCAACGCGAGCGCATGGGTCTGCACTTGGTGCAGCCTTCCCGCGGATCACCGGCATCCCGACACTAGCCGGCTGATTCGGCTGACGCCGGTCGATGGCTCGCCGGTTCAGCAGTTTCACCGTGCCTCCAGGTGGCCCAACTGCGCGGGTAGCTGTCAGGGGCGGGCGTAAACCTGGGTAAGCCAGACCGTATTCTGGTTCTCATAGTCCTTGCGAAAACCCGCTTCTTCGATCCAGGCCTGGACCTGTTCCGGATCATGGAGGTAGTTGCGGTAATCGGACCGGATCATCCACATCATCACCGCAGTCAACATGGAACCGATGCGCGTCATCAGGCGGACCCTCGGATAGGTGAGCGCAATCGCGCGGTTCGTATGGGCAAGCGATTTGTGGACCAGGCCATCGGCATCGGGGTAACAGCAGATGACCTTGTCGAGAATGGTGATGTCCGCGGCTTCGATGTCATCGGCCAGGGCAACGAAATCCCCGTCGATGTATCGGGTGCGTTCCGACAGCCCGGCTTCGGCCGCAAACCGGCGCGCCTCCTTCAGCATTTTCGGCGCCAGATCCACGCCGGTTGCCTGCCCCGCGCCCTCCCTCAGCAGGGACTGATGCAGGAATCCAACTCCGGAACCAATCTCCAGCAGCGAAGCGCCCTGGAAACCTTCGCGCCGCAGACCCTCGACCATTTGTCGCTGGGTATCGGTAAATCCTTTCTTTCGATAGCGCTTGCCCAGGCGCCGGGCCATGAAGGAAAACAGCCTGCCGGTGGATTGGTTGTGTCCGCAACAGTTCACTCCCTTGTCCTCCGTCTGAGTTCCTAGTCGTGTTCCTTTTTGCTCTCGGCGATGCGATCCATCAGGGCGAACATGACACCGGAAAAGACCAGGGTCAGATGAATTCCGACCTTCCATGCCAGATGGGTATTGTTCATGGCCGCTACGTTTACAAAAGACTTCAGCAACTCGATGGCCGAGATTGCGACGATGGAAGCGATCAGTTTGATCTTCAATCCGGAAAAGTCCACCTTGCCCATCCAGGACGGGCGGTCCACGTGTTCACCCACGTCAATCTTGGAGACGAAGTTCTCGTAGCCGCTGAAGATGATGATGAGCAAGAGGTTGGCGATCAGCGACACGTCCACCAGCGTCAGAATCGCCAGAATCATCTCGCTCTCCGTGGCCACGAACAGGCGCGGGACGATATGAACCAACTCCTGGCCAAATTTCACAATCAGGATCACGATGCTGAAGACCAGCCCAATATAAAAAGGTGCGAGCAGCCATCGGCTGTTGAACATCATTAGCTCTAGCGCGTGTTCCAGTTTCTTCATCGAATCACTCCAGGGGTTCGCCAGTACAAGGATGCGGGTCGTGGAACCGTGATCCTGACAAAATCTCCACGGAGCAACAAGCAGCGGTGCGGACCGCGAAAAAAAGCCTCAGAATCAACAAAAAACCGCCTCCCCTGCCGGGGAGGCGGATTGCTTGCCCGCATCAGCCGGGGGATTCGGTCAATGCGCTACCAGCAGAAGACTTACTTCGCCGCGGGTGCGGCTTCCTTCTTCATTTCCGTCTTGCCCGCACGACATTCCTTGTAGAACTTGTGACGCTCCTTCTTGTCCTTCAGGCCGGACTTTTTCAGCGCGGCCTTGCATTCGGCCTTCGTACCGGCGTAGACATTGGCGATCGGGGCGGTGAGAGCCAGACTCATCACTACGGCGCCAAGCACCGCGTATCTCTTCTTCATGTTCGCGTTCTCCTCAAGAGGTAGTCGAGACGACACACCACTGCGGCATGTCGCGTCGCAGTTAACGATTTGTGACAGGCAATGGAAAGCGCGAAAATGTAATTGTGACGATCTGAAAATCAGATCGACATTGGGTTTGTTTACACAATCTATACACAAGAGGCTCCCGATGCCGGATTTTTCTCCGAGACCTGCACTTGAAGACCGTCGCGCCGAACACAATCTTCAGAATGGCAGCGAGGTGACATGCCGATGAACGACGCAATAGAACGGAAGATCGCACGGGTGGTCCACTCGGTCCGTACACTTGAGGGTGGAGGGTTCCCCGTACGCCGGCCCTTCCCAACCGCCGACCTGCTCGATGTTGATCCCTTTCTGCTGCTGGACCATCTGGGCCCGGTGGCATGGGGGCCCGGTGAAGGAATCGGCGCACCGGATCACCCCCATCGCGGCTTCGAGACCGTAACCTATCTGCTCGAAGGCGAGATGCAACACAAGGATTCCGGTGGCCACAGCGGCAGCCTTCGTCCCGGCGACGTGCAATGGATGACCGCGGGAAGCGGCGTGGTCCATTCCGAATTACCCTCGCCGCGTTTCATGCAGGAGGGCGGCACCATGCACGGTTTTCAGATCTGGGTGAATCTGCCGGCAGCCGACAAGATGATCGCGCCGCGTTACCAGGAAGTGCCAAGGGACCGAATTCCCGAGGCACACAGCGGCGATGGCAGGGTGCGTGTACGCATCATTGCCGGTGAATCCATGGGTACCGGTGCGGTGATTGATACCCACACGCCCATTGTCTATCTCCACTTCACCCTGGAGCCCGGCGGCCGGATCACGCAGTCGGTCCCGGCGGACCACAATGGCCTGGTCTACGTCGTTCGTGGCGAGGCAACGCTTGCATCGGATGGCGTTCGCGTGCGTGAGGGACAACTGGCGGTATTGGGCGAAGGCGACGTTGTCACTGTGTCGGTTGCTGACGATGGCGAGACTACCGATCTGCTGGTACTCGCCGGCCGCCCAATCGGCCTGAAGCCCAAGCTAGAACTTGCCGACCACGTTTATGAACCAGCCCTGGCTGTTGAAGTCCATGTTGGTCAGGTCGTCCGAGAAGTTGGTGAAGTTGTAGCCGACGCCCATTCGCAGGTTGTTGCCCATGTGGCGGTAGATACCGACCAGCGCGCCGGCACGGGAGTCACCGGCGTCGATCTCGTCGCGCTGGCGCGCCTCCACACTCATGTCCCATTGACGCACAAAGTGCCAGTCCGCCCGCAGGATGATTAGCTGGCCGCGGCTGTTGAAGAACACCGGATTCGCGCGATCCGTGGCCATCTGGCCGAAGCGGTAGGCGTACTTGGTACCGATACTCCAGCGACGGGTCAGGTCGTACAACGCATCCAGGGACACGATCTGGCTGCGTTGCACGTAGTCGGCGCTGATACCGGCGGCACTGACCTGGTCGGGTGACGGCAAGTTGTAGAAGTAGGTGTACTTCGCCAGCGCGTTGAAGCGGTCCGATTCCACCGGACGATAGGCATAACCAAGTACGCCCTCGGCGAAGCGTCCGGCGTAGAACTCACCCTGGGTACTGGTGCTGTCGGACAGGTTCAGTTTTCCGATGAGGGTCCAGTCGGGACTGGTGCGATAGCTCAGCTTGTTCTTGAGCAGCCAGGTAACACGCTTGTCCGTGGATGTCTTGTCGGTCCGGTACTCCATGGCGCCGGTATAGGTCATGGCCTTGCTGGTCCGTCCGGCCGACAGGCTGAATGCGGTGCGGTCGAGGGGCGCATGGGTGAGATTGTCCACCAGAGTCCCCACCTCCGCCGAAGCACCGAAACGCCAACTCTTCTTGGTTCCCAAGTCGACGCCGTAGGTATGGGTCAATCCGGTTGGAACATCGCCATAGGTATATTTCTCCTCACCGTAGATGCTGAGGTTTTGCGAGGTCTGGGTACGGAAACCGGAGGTGAAGGTACCCTTCTCTTTTTGCACACCGAAGTCATCGCGTTCGTTGTCCAGCGCATACGTCGAATACAGCTTCGACTTGTCCGAAACCATGTATTCCGCCCCGGCCTTGGCGGCAGGACCAAGGTCCCCGTCCGAAACCTCGCCGTGCAGGACGAAGCGCTTGCTGGTCTTGTAATCGCCACCGGCCCCGATCCGGTTGTTGGCATCACGCGTGCCGCTATGCTCGGCCGTGACCTGACCGAAACCGTAGGCCTTCCAGTCCTTCTTGCTGTCATAGACGAACTTGACCGCCGCGTCCGTGCGGCTGCCCTCGGTCTGGGTCACCGGCACAACGGTGGAGTCGTCCTTGCGGGTATCGTGACGCACCCCGCCGACCACGGTCCAGTTTTCATTCAGGGGACGGGTCAGATCGGCGCTGAGTGCCTGCGTGCTCAAACCCAGGGTCTCCTTGCGCGCATCCATCTTCACCTTGAGCGAGGACGCCTTCTTCTTGCCCAGGGCCAGATTGAAGGTGCCGCCGTACTGCTCGGTGTCCTTGAGCGTGACCTGCCCGGGCGCGGAGTAGCCGGCGTCGCGCTGCTGGTAGTACGTCGTCATCCGTCCGTTCAGCTTGTCGGACAGGGAATGCAGATCGGCCGCGGCCTCGACACGGTTGGCGCGGGCCTGGGCATTGGGATTGGTATCCTGGGGAATCTGGCTAAAGCTGTAGCCGCCATCCAGAGAACTTTGCTCGCCCAGGCCCGGGCCCTGGGTAGCGGCGCTCTCCAGCTTGAGATACGTACCCGCGTCCTTACGCAGGGTCAGGTCGGCACCGGCCAGGGTCTGGCGCTGACCGAGCTGATCCTGGGCGGTGCCGGTGACACCCACCTTCACGTGATCGCCGAACCAGTGGGAGGCGCGTGCGCCATAGGCCACGTCGTTCAGCTGATCGAAACCCGGTACGTATTCGTAGTGCGCGACCAGGTACACCGGGTTGCCGCTGAGGGAACTGGACTGCACCAGAACGCTGCCGTCGGCCGTTGATGGCAAGGGCGCGGTCAGCTGAATGCGGCCCTGGATGGCATCGATGTCGTAGTCGGTTCCCGGCGTGAGGCGGTGACTGGTCAACACCAGTCCGGAATCCGCGTCGCGAACCTCCACCCACACGCTCTCCGAACCCAGGGTAATGTCCTGGTGATGCAGGAAGTACAGGGAACCGCCGGTACCGCGGAATTCCTCCCGCGCCCGTACGGTACCGGGCTCGGCGGCGAAGGTGTCCAGGCGGGTCTTGCGATCGCCGCTCGTCGTCGCGCCCTTGCTCTCGTAGTGTCCGTAGGCGCCGTACATACCGCGATCGACCCGGGCCAGATCCGTATCCAGCCATTCGGCCTTGAAGTTCCCCCACACGGCGAAGTCATCGTCCTTCTTCGCCTTGAGATAGAACTTGCCCTGGGTAGGCGCATCCTCGACGGTGTTGCTCTCGTCGCCGTAGGTCGGATAGTAGTATTTTGCGTCCAGACGCCGCAGCAGAACCTGCGGGTTCTTGTCCATGAAGCTGGTAAACAACTGCCCCAGCGGCATCTCCTCCGTATCGGCACTGGCGGTGATCTCCACGTCATGCCGGGTCTTGCCCTTCACGTAGAAGGCCAGGCGACCATCCGTGCTGGTGCCGTTGTTGTAGTGAGTGCTATCACCGGTGACCAGTGCCGCCGGTCCCGTGGTACTGTCCTGAGCGACGGTGAAATCGGCGATGCCGACGTAGTACCAACGCCCGGTATCGACACTGAGATCGCGTTGATACAGTTCGCCGTTGCCGGCGGCGTCCAGCACCGCCACCTCGGCGGTGAGCAAGTTGTCCGGCACGATCTGCTGGCTCACGAACTTGCCCTGCTTGCCCACCGGCGTGCGCGTTCCCATCACCCAGACCCGGTGGCCCGCCGGCACCGCCTCGCCATGTACCGTCACGGCACCGCCGCGCAGCGGAATATCCTGCCGCTGCAACTGGTTCGCGCCATAGGCCTGCGCCAGTTGCTGCGCGGTGGCCTGCGGGTCCGTCGGCCGCAACAGGTCCTTGCGACTCACCAGCCAAAGGGACTGCGGTCTGGTTTCGTCATAGTGGCCGAGCTTGTCGTACACGCGCAGGACGAACTTCAGTTTGATCGAC
>JARRJV010000118.1 GCA_037388825.1 Acidiferrobacteraceae bacterium
CGGAGATGAAAGAGTCTAAGTAAGACTCGATGTCCGAAGCGGTTCGATCGCCTAGTCGGACTCGCCCGGCGTCATGATGCCGGTCCACTGGTTCGGATGATTGTCCTCGCCGGTGCCGGGATCGATTCCGAGTTTCGCCGACAAATCGCGGACGGCGGGATAGGCAGGGTCCAGGGCGGCCAGTTCGCGCAAGGCGGTCTCGGCGTCTTCGGGCTGTTTGTTCTCCAGGAACAGGCGCACGGCCGATTCAAAAAGTGCGATGCGCTTCTCCTTCACCTCGTCGGAATCCATGTTTTCCACGCGCCGTTCGCCGTAGAGATGGCCCAGGGCCATGGCTGCCCGTGGCTCGCCCAGGGCAAGGGCGCGCTCGAACAGGCGTAGGTCCTCGTTTGATTCGCGCGCCACGATGCGCCGGTCGACGATGTACCAGGCCAGTTTGTACATCGCCTCGCGGTTGCCCATGGCCACGGCCCGACGCAACCAGTTTGCTGAGGCATTGGGCAAGACCGGACCGGTGCGCGCGTCCATAAGGATTTCGGCGAGCTTTACCTGCGCCCGGCCATAACCGTCTTCAGCGAGGGCCTCCAGTTTCGTTCGCGCCTGCTCCCAATGTCTCGCCTTCACCTCGGCCAGAGCCTCCTGGTAGCGCTCGTGGTCCGAGCGTGCCGCTCGCTTCTGGCGGCGGAACAGCCACCACAGCAATGCGCCCGGCACCATCCACAGCAGCAGGAAGCGGAAACTCAGGATGACCCAGAGAATGCCAAAGGCAGTCAGCCACAGCGCGATATAGACGGCGAACAGATACACGGGCGCCGCCGAAAGCGCCTCGATGTAGCGGAAGCCACGGGTGTCCTCCTCGACCCAGTTGGTCCGCGGGTCGTTCAGCTGCACCTTGCCGGCGTTGACCTCCCCCGACCAGTGCCGGTGACGGCGGAATGCGGTCATGCCCAGGGCAAGACCCAACACGGCACCGGACAGGTGTGCGCCGTAGCCGATGCCACCGTTCCAGTCAAACACGATGCCGTTGATGTTGAGGGCGATGTACCAGAGGGCGACCACCCATCCCGGCAGGGCAATGGATCCGACGTTGATCATGAACCAGTAAAAGAAGCGCACCTTTGCGCGTGGCAGGAGCATGGTAAACAGCGCCATCACGCCCATGACCACGCCCGAAAGCCCAAGGGAGGGCCGCATGCCGATCTCGCCGATGAAGACGATGTTCTGCAGCGCGGAGATTCCGAACATCAGGAACAGGATGGTGGCCCCGAAAACCACGGAACCCAGTAGCGCCTCCACGGCAATAGCGAAGATTACGAAGAAGATCAGGTTGAAGATGATGTGTTCCCAATTTGCATGGGCAAGGGAACCGGTGATCATGCGCAGTGGATTCCAGGAAGGGGTCTCCGTCAGCAGCCTCCGTGTCAGTGCCGATGGCAATTCGTAGCTGGCGTCGTGGTACAGGGGCCGGAAGCGCTGGGGTACACGATGCTCTTCTTCCTTTTCGTTTGCGTAGGACCGGAGTGCGCGGTCAAACCAGAGCAGGGCATCGTCGCGATCGTAGCTTCCCTGTACATCGGCCAGGGCCGCGCCGCAGGCCTCGTTGCCGTCTAGTGGCGTCAGGATCCAGCCGACAAAGCGATTCCAGTTCCAGTCCCCGTAGACGCGGGCCAACAGGCCCTTGAGTTCGGTGTCGTGTACCTGGGCTCGGCAATAGGCGGTCGCCACCTGTTCAATGTGACGGTTGTTGTGCTTCTGCCCGAGAAACACGGCCAGGCACAGCAAACACACGACCAGCGTCGTCCATGGAAAGTGATTTGAGCGCAGCTCGGCACGATAGGGAAAGAAGAACATGGCCCGCCTGGTGAAAGAGGTTCTCTCACAGTATAGGCGAAGCGTCGGGGACCGCTTCCCCGGCGTGGTTTTCCTTCGTCAGGAGGCCGGGTTGGGCGAACCCGATTTGCCTTTGTGCCCGCTCGTGCGCGGGTGGACGATGACCTGCACGAAGGTGCGCGGCTGCATCGCCTCGGCCACGGCCTGGCGCAGGTCTTCCTTCTTGTAGGGAGGAATGTTCTTCGGCTTGAGGATGATGGCCGCGGCCGGCAACTCGGAATAGTCGTAGTCCTTCAACAGGTCCAGCCAGCGGCCGACATCATCCGCGCTGTGTTCCAGCCTCAATCTCGCCGCCCGCTTGGCCGTGCTCAGCTCCGACGGCCTCGGTCCTTCTTGCGCAAAATCCTGGAAGGTCTTGCGCATGATGCGCGCCACGTCCTGCGCGTACTCTGGGCGGGTGACGGCGAAGGCATAGATCTGCGACAGGCCGGGGAAGGCATAGTTGTCCTGCAGGCCCACGCTGGCGGAATACACATAGCCCTTCTTCACCCGCAGCACCCCGTTCAGGCGCTGGTCGAGGATGCGCGCCGCCCGCGCCAGCGCGCGCGTCTTCACATAGTCCGTGGGATCCGGCGCCTGCCAGCCGACGTACACCGCGGCCCGGTCGCTGTTCGAGTCCACGGCCAGGTCCTTGAACACGGGGCCGTGCATTGGAGGCAGCTCGCGCAGCTTCGCAAAGGCACCGGCCACCGGCCCGCGCCGATGCAGCGACCCGAGATAACGCTGCGCCAGGCGGATGGTGCGGTCCACATCCAGGTCGCCGGTGATGGCGAGCTCCAGCGGCGCGGTGCGCACGAGGTGGTCCATCCAGCGCTGGATCTTCTTGTGGGAATAGCGCGCGACCTCGGCCCGGGTCGGGTACTCCATGCGCGGGTCGTCCGAGGAACGCGCGCGCAGCACCGCCAGGCGCAAACGCATGCCGACATTGGCGTCGAGATCCTGCTCGCGGTTACCGAGGAAATCCAGGAAATTCCGGCGCGTGCTTTCCGACAACTCGGGGTGGCTCAATACCAGGTGCAGGTAGCGCAGGCCGCGCTCCAGGTGGTCGCTATCGGTGGCGAGGGCGACCGCGACGGCACCGCGGTGTTGCCCGAAGTCGACGGCGATGCGGTCGTGATTGAGCAGGCGCGCGAGATCGACGCCGCGCCGCGTCGGCGTTTCCGGCTCGCTCAGGGCGGCGGCCGCCAGCTCGGTGATGCCCCGGTTCTTGGCTGTCTCCTCCACGGTGCCACCGGCCAGCAGACCTGAGAGATAGACCGTGCCCTTGCGCTTGGGCAGGGGCTTGATGTGCAGGCGAACCCCGTTGGCGAAGGTCACGTGGGTCACGCCCAGGCGTTGGTCCACGGTGCGCGAGACCACCGTGCCCGGCTTCGGCAGGCTGTCGAGATAGGAATGAATGCGCGGGCGAAACGCGTACTGCGGCAAGGCCTGCCCGTGGGCGTGGGCGATGACGGCGCGCACGTCCTTGGCCGTCGGTGCCTGTCCCTGGGTGCGCACGATGATGGTGGTGTTGAAAC
>JARRJV010000119.1 GCA_037388825.1 Acidiferrobacteraceae bacterium
CGTTAAGGTGACGGAGCGGAGCGGGGATGAAGGCATCCGTATCCGCGAAACCCGGTACCGTGTAGATAGCGAGCTTGGGCGATTCGCGTTCGATACGCATGAGGTGGTTTCGAATGAGAAAGTGGTCTTCAAGTCTACCGAGATGTTTCCTGCACAGCGGGGTACGGCATACTACTTGACCCGCGGCTTCCGAGATCTAGGGATTCTTCACGGCGCAACGGACACCTCCTATCGCAAGACGACAGCGCGGTTGAATCGACAGCGACGACAAATAGAAGGCGGCACTCCGTTGAACACCTTACGGGACGGAACAGAGGCAGAGGGCACGAGGATTTTGGATTTCTGGGCGGTCAAGACAGATAGGGTTTTGGAGGCGATGGGGGTGGACGAAAGCAATCCGCCGACACCTGATCTTTGCGGCCCTCCAAAGCGGGTTATCCAAGAGAGCCGGGCCGGCAGAGGAGAGGTTCGAAAGGCTTTGGTCGACGCCGAGATACCGGAGGAGCTACAGGATGAAGTAAAGGCGAATCCGGTACCATACGAGCGTCCGGAACAGTCGGTGAATATCTGTCCGGATGGTGTCTTGGCAAAGAAGCAGCAGGAGAAACGCCGGAGTCCGGGTGCCATGGAGTCGCCGGTCGAAAGCGACAATAGGACAAACAAGCGTGTCAACCACAAGACGGCGACCATCGAGCATGACGGAAGACGCTACACGGTGGTTGCCGCCACCTACTTCAATCTGTTTCGAACCATCCTTGCGTTCGTGCTCAATAACGGGCTTCAATATCTTCGACTCTGCTTTTTCACAGACGGCGAGAAGAGCCTCAAGAATGCGGTCGTCGGGGCATTTTCATGGCATCCCGCCATGTTCGTCATTTTGGACTGGCATCACATCGAGAAGAAATGTGCCGAGCGTCTCAGCATGGCACTCAGGGGTCGCAAGCTGCGCAATGAGCACCTTGAGCAGGTGACCAGACTGCTGTGGTATGGTGCTACGCAATCAGCGATAGATTACTTGAAGCAGATTCCCGCTCGCCACATCAAAGCCTCTGCGTACATTGACAAGCTATGCGCCTATCTGGGCGACCGGCGGACGATGATGCCTTGCTATGCCATACGAAAGCGGCTTGGCCTTCGAAACTCAAGCAACTCGGTGGAAAAGGCAAACGATCAACTGGTCTCGTCGCGTCAGAAGCACCAGGGGATGAGCTGGTCTGAAGAGGGCTCCCTCGCGTTGGCGGCGCTGAGCGCTACGGTCAAGAATCGCCACCAGCGTCCATGGTTGTATGGCCGTGTGCTGCCCTTCACCCTGGTACCAGGAGAGGACGACGCTGTGCGGCAAGTGCTGGACAAAGCCTCGTAGGTGCCAGCTGGAAACAACCGCAGCTAAAACCTCGCCGCAAGTAACGGCGGGGCCTCGACCATCGTTTCAGCCACTTGCCGTTCTTTTCGTTTGGACGAGAAAGAGACGAAAACCCCCTGACCCCCTTCTATGAAAATGCCTGTCAAGAGAAAAAACGACTCTATTGCCGCCAATGAAGAAATAGTTCTTTGGCAGTGCGTCCGTTGTCCCGATCGAAGACGCAGTGGCGCTGTTTCGGGCAAGGATGCGGCACCGAGTCTCTTGAGCTGTTGCGACCGGGATTTCGACTGATGGCCTTGGGTCAACGAATCCCGTAGACCGGCCGCACGAACCGGAGGCGGGGAAAAGCGACCCCCTTAAATGGGTCGCCCCCGCCGGAGGTCCTTCGACCGAAGACGTAACGTCACTCGGCCGGTCGGCGAGTCTTGGTAGTGCAGCTCCTGTCATCTGTCGAACAACGCTTCAAAAGGCTCATCAGTTGCAGGCGGCGATATGAGACACGTTCATCCTTCTATTCGGCTCTTGTCCGCTGTCCGGAGTTACCCGGAAGTTGCCGCTTCAGCGGTTGAGCATTGCAACATGAGATATACGCGGAGGAGGATCAGCCTTTTCATAAGATCTTCGATGCCAATCGCGATCATGGGGGTCTCAATCTCTCCTCCTCTCCGAGCCCTATGGATGCGTGATCCAGACTGGAAGTGCGGCTACCAGTCACTCTCAGGCTCAAAGATTCTCAAGCTCCGCTATGGCTCTTTCGATTTCGCCTTTGCGTCACCTCCCTGTGTTTGTCGTTGTACTTCTTCCCTGATTTCCAAACGCCCATCACCGTAGCAGCTATCATTTTGGCGACAGCGTTCCTCGCCGCCCGGTCATCCTTGCCGGCGGCCCTCATCTCCTCGTACTTCCGTCGAAACGCGGTGTTCGACTTTATCGCGCTCAACGCGGCAGACTTGAATACCCTCTTGAGAACCGACTGCCCGAGAGCCCGTTGCTTGCCGTACAGTTTTCCATCGCTTATCTGGTTATGCTTCGTCAGCATGGCGTACGAAAACAGGTTGTACTTCTTGGGAAACCGGTACGGCGTCACCATCACCGCGACAATCTGATTTGCCCGAACAGGTCCGAGCCCGGGGATGCTCGTCAACAACTTGATCGGCTTGTACTTGCGAACATTCGACTCGAATCTCTCCACATATCCGAGGCGCTGCTCTTCGAACAACTTGATCTGCTCGAACAAGGTGCAGGCCACGTAGTATCGCTCTTCCGTATCCAGCAACGTGAGCATGTCCTCCGATTCGTAGAACCCGGTCATCTTCGTGGAGAGAGCCACCTGACGGTACACCGCCTTGTAGCGATTCTTTATCCGAGTGAGCTCCTGTGTTGCGTCATCGTATCCCGACGTGAGCACGCGCAAATTCATCAACAGGCTGTCCGAATGAAACACCGATTTCAGTCTGCCGACTCTCAAGAGATCCGCGAGCTCCCAGGCGTCTCTATCGTCGTTCTTGGGACCGTTCTTGTCCCGTGGTTGGCAGACCACCACCTCCTCTACCTCGTCCTTGAAAAGCAGATACAGCCACTGGGACATAACGCCTTCCTCGAAGGCCAGTTTCTTGGGACCCTTTATCGAGCGGACAAACCCCAGCAGCTCGTCCTCTTGGCTGTTGACCTTGCCTCTCTTCAGCACCCGGCCGCTCTTTCCCAGAACGACGAAAACACTGTTTCGACTATGTGCATCCATTCCTATATACTTCATCTGCAGCGCCTCCTTCCTCGACTTGATGCCGTACAACACCAAGTTAACAGGAAGGACGCTGCTTTTTCATCTTGCCTTTTCAAGGGGGAAGTTCGTTTGGACGAGGGGAGATAAGATCGATTGCGGGCCGAAACGATGATCAAGGCCTCTTTTTGCTTCTCGGTTCTCAGGCAAATGAGATAAATCTAAGGCGTCAAAATCCGGTTGGATTTTTCAACTTCCTTAAATCATTGA
>JARRJV010000120.1 GCA_037388825.1 Acidiferrobacteraceae bacterium
CGCCGAATTGCAGTTGCAGACCTTCCTCTAGCTCAAACAAGTGCGTTGGAGCAACATATGCCAAAGCCTCGTGCGCTTTGTAGTAACGTTGATATTGGGGGGCTTGTAGCCAGTCTAGAGTCATTGCTCTCATCTCTTCTCCGTGTTCTTCGAGCGACTTGGCCGTTAATTCCGAACCATAGACCGGAATTCCTTGCTCGATCAAGTAGCTGTTGCCTCCCAGATTATCATAGTGGAATCCAGTGTTGATAGCGGTGATTTCTCGCTTGCCGAGTTGGGTTTCGATCCACTCCAATACCTCTCGCGTCGCTTTTGGCGTGTAGGGTGTGTCGACCAGAACCAAGTCGGAACTCTTCATCTCGACGATCATGGAGTTCCCAGGCCAAGGAAATGAATGAGTGATGATGAATACCCCAGATTGCACCTTTCTCACATACAAATCCTCGCTGATGTCAAAACGCTCATACGAATCTAGGCTTGTCATGTCCGCGGTTGGCTCGCCCAAATCTGGAAGCTGTGTAGTGCCTTGCGTAGGTGTCGGGGCAGACGGCAACCTTCCGCACGCAACCAAGGTCATACCAAGAAGAGCCAGAGAGATAGTCCATTGTGTTTGTTTCTTGCGACACATTGCTCAATACTCCTACGACGATTAGGCGGCACCAACACCCGTTTATCGGCCCAGGCCAACAAACCGGCCTATAGCCACCCTCCCCGCATCTCCTCACGCCAAGTCCCCGCCTCCGGAGCGGCCTCGTCACCCCCTGCCCCCGGCCGGTGCCCGCACGGCTCGGCGTAGATGCATCGGCCGCGCTGGACCTCCCGCTCGATGGATGCAAAGGGCCGCGATACAACAAGCACCGAAGGCGCTGTCGGCTCCAGCGGGTGTTGGGCGCGATTCTTCGTTCGCATGACTTGAATACTGAGAAGTGACACTATCTTTTAGCCTTCTCCACAGTCCAAAAATCAAATATGCGAGAGAACACTTGTGTATCGACGACAACAGCTGATATTGCTCCAATACCATACGTGACATAGTCAAGCAGGTCGAAGGTGGACCCCAGAACGGGCATTCCGAAGTACTGGCAAGTTTCGGCCATTGAGGGCACCAAAAACGCAAGTGCCAATTTCACTTTCCACCGTCTGAGAATAGGTATATGTGATTCGTTCGCGCACAATAGAAAGTAGTACCCAAAAGGAAGGACCAAATCTGAAAAATAGCTATAGTAGAAGTTGTACAACTCCCCCTGTAAATAGCTTCCAATTCTAAAGATGTGGATTATTGCGATCAGTGCCACAATGCTGGAGATAACTGCAAGACGTCTTAAAGAACCAAAAACATTGCTCATAGTGGTTTTTCTTTGAAGTCATTCGGCTGAATGCCACCGATGTGAATATCATGTACCACTTGTTCAAACATACTCAAGCCTTATCGCACCCAACGATGAAGCTCAGGCGCGCCGCGAGTTATCCGTTGAGCCTTTCACTTCAAGACCCCTCGCATAGCCAAATCGTGCCGCGATACAAGGCCGCGAAGCGGCGTCGCCTGCGTTACAGTAGGCAAGAACCTCTCGATCCCCACCTCTGCTACAGAACCGTGCGTGAGTCTTTCGATCTCACACGGCTCCTCAGTACACGAGCCTTTGTCATAGGCACTCCCTTGAGAGCAATTACTCGCTCTCGGAGCTTGGCATATGCACAATTTGAGTTGGACGATGCGTCCGGCTTTTGATACGCGATAGACAGTCGCGTTCGCCTAAAGCCCTGGTTCTCCGAGTCCCTATGCCTCTCGTGTACCGGCCCTACGTCTGCATATCCTCACCATTACAGCGAGGCATTGGCTTCCTAGGGCATCCTACTCCGCCAAGGCTTACGGCCTGGTCGCCTGCTCCAGCTTCACCTGAGAGAGCCTTGGCGGGTTTCCCCGTTCCATATGTCCATTTTCCGTGGCTTTAGGACGATGCTGTGCGCCGTGTCCCTCGTATCGAGTAGATACCACGTATTACGCTAGTACGTAGCCGGATGGGGACATTTCCCTTTTGGGCCTGCCTATCAACCAGGTTTGGCAGGTTCCAACTCACGACGCTTACACACCTTCGTCGAAAATCCTGTCCATAGCCACTTGCTTGGGGCGTCGCCACTTCTGGTTAGCGCTTATCCCCTTTTCTCCCTTGCACTCCGACGTTTGATGACCAGTCTCCCGCCGTAGGGCGATGCTCTCACTCCTCTACCTGGAGGATGGGAATTGATAGGTCTCCTTTACCCATCGCGCCCATATGGACATATAGTTGTCAAAGTTCAGGCTTGGCTGTAGCCTTCGCTTCGCTGCTCATCCTCCCTGACACCCTTTGCGGGTGCCGGTTTCGAGCAAACGGGTCGCACAGCGGGGGTTGGGCGGCATTTGTATGGGTCTGCCACTACCCTTGCCTCAGAATCTTCCTTTCAAATGCCCCATCCGTATCCAGTAGTAGAGCGACTTGAGCAGTATCTTCATATCCAGAAGAAAGGACCGGTTATCAGCATAGTGTACCTCTGGTTGTATTCGATTCCTTACGCTTGTCTGATTATACTCGTCCAAAAATGTCAGTACACCCAATCCGAACAAGCCTGGCTTGACAGATAGAACCTTTTGCCAGTCGGGGTCGCCTAGGTCTACCTTTTCGGGTTTCTCCGCTCGTGGACCGATGAGACTCATCTCGCCCTTCAGTACATTCAACAGAGCCGGGATCTCATCCAGAGACAGATTCCCAATGAATCTGCCGAAGCGTGTGTGTTCGTAGGGCGTCTTGTACGGTGAGCCTTTCACTAGGCGAAGACGATGATAGAAGAACTGTTCCCCTCCTTTGCCAACCCGCCTGGAGTTGAAGAGAAACGGCCCTCGCGATTCCAGTTGTATTATCAATGCAAGAACAAGGGCCAGAGGTGCAAAGACAATACCGAGAACAGTAGCAAGGACCAAGTCAAATGCACGTTTTAGCATTTCATTCCTTCAGTGTAGGCTTTGCCG
>JARRJV010000121.1 GCA_037388825.1 Acidiferrobacteraceae bacterium
GCGCGATGGCCGGATGTTTCTTCATCTGCTCCAGCATGCCATAGGGAGAGATACCCACAGTTCGGAAGTCGGACAGCAGACAACCGACGCCGATGGTGAGCGATTCGCGATTGGTGTAGAGGAAGCCGGTGCCGACCATGCCCTGGGTGATCTTGCCCGCCATCTCGATGACCACGCCTTCATCGCCCTTCACAGTAAAGCGGCTTTGAATGGTCTCCTCGGGAAGGAAGTGGATTTCTTTCACCGCCAGCGCAACGTCGCGTGGCTTCAGCTCGCCATGGAAACCCGCCTTCTTCGCCAGCAGCGAGTTCACCCCGTCGGCGAGGATGACGACATCCGCGTAGATGGAACCGTTTTCCCGGTCGGTCTTGACGCCGACCACGCGGCCACCGTCCATGTGCAGATCGGTGACCGTGGTCTCGCAGATGACCAGCGCGCCGGCGTTTTGCACCTGTTTGGAAAACCACTTGTCGAACTGTGCGCGGATGATGGTGTAGCGGTTGTACGGCGGCTTGTTGAAATCGGCGGAACGATAGGTGGAGCCGACGTAGGATTCGTCGTCCAGCACCCACACCTGCTGCTCTATGATGTGACGCTCCAGTGGCGCATCCTCACGGAATTCGGGCAGGATGCGCTCAAGGGCGTCGGAATAGAGGATCGCGCCCTGGACATTCTTGGAGCCGGGGTATTCCCCGCGCTCGAGCTGCAGTACCTGCAGCCCGGCCTTGGCCAGGGTATACGCGGCGGCGTTACCCGATGGCCCGCCGCCCACCACGATTGCATCGAACTTCTCTTTCATGCTGACCTCCTTAGCCCGCTTTCTTTGCGGTAGCCAGATGGGTGCGGAATGCTTCCGTCAGCGCCGGCAGAATCTGCATGGCGTTGCCGACGATGCCGTAGGTGGCAAAATCGAAGATCGGTGCGTTTGGATCTTCATTGATCGCGACGATCACGTCCGAGGCCTCCATGCCGACGCGGTGCTGAATCGCGCCGGAGATTCCGGCGGCAATGTACAGCTTGGGACGCACGGTTTTTCCGGTTTGCCCCACCTGCCGATCCGTTGTCAGCCAGCCGGCCTGCACTACTGGCCTCGTGGCGCCAACCTCGGCGCCCAGTACCTCGGCCAGGTCCCAGATGAGCTGGAAATTCTCCGGCCGTTTCAGACCGCGACCACCGGAGACAATGATGTCTGCATAGGCGAGCTGTGCCTCGTCCCTTTTGTCATCGGGAATAAACTCCAGCACCTTGGTGATGATGTCGGTTTCCACGACTGCCAGCGGGTGCTCGACGATGCGTCCGCTGCGCCCATCCTCGGGCTCCGGCATTTGCATCACCCGTGGGCGCACGGTTGCCATCTGTGGCCGGTAGTTGAGCGTCTGGATAGTGCACAGCAGGCTGCCACCGAAGGTCGGACGTGTGGCAGCGAGGCTGCGGTTCTCGGGATCGATATTCAGTTCGGTGCAGTCTGCCGTGAGCCCGGTGGCGAGGGTAGTGGCAACACTACCGGCCAGGTCGCGCCCGAGGGTGGTAGCGCCCAGCAGCAGGATCTCCGGCTCGAACTTGTTCACGAGTTCGGTCAGTCCGCGCGTATAGGGTTCGTTGCGGTAGTCGCTCAGGATCGGGTCCTCGACCAGGTAGCACAGGTCGGCACCGTAGCGGAACGCCTCCTGGCAGAAGGAGCGGGTCGTGTCTCCGGGGGCGCCCATGACCACGCCGGCGAGCTCTACGCCGAGCATGTCGGCGAGCTTGCGTCCCTCGCCCAGGAGTTCCCAGGACACCGGATGGACCGTATCGCGCTCATGTTCGATGAACACCAAAACGCCCTTGTAGCTCTTGAGGCGCTCGTCCAGTTCAAAGCGGCGTCGCGAGGCGGCGGGCTTCTTTTGCGGGGCTGGCGTCGTGTTACTCATATGCGTATCTCTCTGCGTTGGGCCATGGACAAACCGCCTCGGGGCTCGGAATCACCTCATCCGGCGCGCTTGAAGATCTCCTTTTCCACCTGCGGAAAGCGGGTGAACATTTTCGCCAGCAGGGTCGCCGCCAGATCGGTTGGCGAGGCGTTCTGGTTTTCCACCATCTCGGCCTTTTGTGACTTCGCCTGTGGCGCGAACACCTTGGCGACGATGGTGGGTGATCCCTTGAGTCCGACCCTGGTGATGTCTTCGATACCGGCGGCATCCTTGTCCCAGATCTTGAGCGGGTAGCGCGCGGCGCGAAACATGTCCGGCATGGTGGCGAAACGCATCTCGTTGACGCCTTCAAGCACGGTGACCAGGGCGGGAATACCGGTCTTGAGTACCTGTACGCCACCTTCGGAACGTCGCTGTACCACGATCTCCCGTGTTTCCAGATCAAGCGATTCGATCTTCTCGACATAGGTCAACAACTGCATGTCCAGGCGCTTGGCAATGCCCGGGCCGACCTGGGCGGTGTCGCCGTCGATGGTCTGCTTTCCGGCGAACACCAGGTCCACATGCATATCCTTGTCAATCTGGCGGATCGCCGAGGCGAGGGCGAAACTGGTCGCCAGCGTGTCTGAGCCGGCGAAGGCACGGTCACTGACGAGAATTGCCTCGTCGGCACCGAAGGACAGGGCCTTGCGCAAGGCCGCATCCGCCTGTGACGGACCCATACACAGCGCCGTCACGCGGCCACCGTAGCGGTCCTTGAGCCGCAAGGCCTCTTCCAGGGCGTACAGGTCGTATGGGTTGACGATGGCCGGTACGCCCTGGCGCATGATGGTGTTTGTGACCGGGTGCACGCGAATCTGTGCGCTGTCCGGAACCTGCTTGATGCAAACGACGATGTGCATGACCTACCTCTCTAGTCTTCTTGCCCTCAGGCCGAATCGCGGCTGGAGGGCAGGGTGCTGCGCAGACTGTCAACCGTTACCTGTTGCCCATCCATGTCC
>JARRJV010000122.1 GCA_037388825.1 Acidiferrobacteraceae bacterium
GAAACCGGTATTTTCAGGGTTTGACGTAAGCGTACCCTTCTTGCTCAAGTTTGGCGATCTCGGCGACGCCCGACGGGACGATGTCGCTGTCTTTCAGGCCAAACAGGTGCTTCTTGTCCAGCTTCTTGCCGCGGATGGTGTTGGCGCACATCTCGAACTTGATACCCTGCTCCTTGAGCTTGATGATCTTGTCCTGCAGCTTCAGGGCCTTGTCCGCGCGCTGCAGCAGGGTATAGCCCTTGCCATGCATGATGACGCGCAGGTCCAGGTTCTTCGCACCCACGGCATTGATGTGGTTCTGGATGTTGCGCAGGGCGCCATCCTGGCGCTTCGGGGTGTCGTAGTTGATGTGATAGACGACTTTCTGCTTGCCGTAGCCGCTGGCGGCCATGGCGTTGGTCGCCGTAAAGCCGAATGTCATCAACGCTGCGATGGTCATCGCGATCAATTTTTTCATGGACTGTAGCTCCTGTGTCAGTGGTTATGTAGTTTTGATTGTTATCGGGAAGTGCTCCCTATGCTAGACCTCAATATAGGCCCAGCCCTCCTGTTGGCGCCGCATGATCTGCGCCACACCAGAGTCGATTACGACAGTCCCGGGCAAAAGGTGTGCGACGACACCGTGATCGCGCTTGAGTCTGTCGATTGAATTCTGACAGGTAACGAACTTCAGATTCGGGTATTCCTTCTGCATCTTGCGAATCCGGCCTGGATATGGAGACGTTTCCTTTCGCAGCAGGTTGATCCCGCCACCATTGGTAATCAGCTCGACCCGGGCCTTTCTGCCTTCATGCGCGTAGTACTTCAATACATTCTCGACCTCGTCGAGCGCCTCGCGCGCCATGGCCGGGCTGCCACTGTTCAGGTGAAACAGCACCTTGGTTACCTTGCTTTTGTTCTGGAGATTTGCCGCCTGAATCAGGGTGTGGCCGGTCGGGTGCTGCGCAGCCATGATCGAGCCGATGGAGCGAACTTCCGGATTGATCAACCAGCCGATCACCAGGCCAAGGCAGAGTACAAGGCAGGCAGCCAGTCCGGCATTCCGTACACGCTTTCCCGCGAGACCGCCGGCGACGCGGTCCTGTCCGGGCGCCGACGGCAGATCCAGATAGGCGAGACGCGCCAGATCATGGATGCTGCGCAACTCGCAGACTCGCTGGTTCAGTTGCGCGTCCTGCGCGATGGCCGCAAAAACCTGCTCTTTTTCTTCGGTACTGAGCTGATTGTCCACGAAGGCATTCAGCATTTCGTCCGAAAGAAACGACTGATCCTTCATTTCACTCTCCGCAACACTGCTTCGCGCAGTTCCGGTTGTTTCTTGAATTCTTCCAGCAGCTTCTCCCGCAGGGCATTGCGGGCCCGGCAAAGCCGGCTCATGACCGTGCCGATCGGGATGCCGAGAATCTGGGCTACCTCGATATAGCTGAAGCCTTCCAGGTCCACCAGGGTGATCGCCTGGCGCTGGCCTTCCGGCAGTGCGCCAACGGCCTTGCGTACCCGGTCAATGATTTGCAACTGGCTGGTTTGCGATTCGGGGGTGGTTTCCTCGACCAGGACCGTATCGTCCACGTTTTCGGCTTCGCGGTTTCGGCGGAAATGGTCGTTGTAGCAGTTGGTTAGAATGCTGAACAACCACGCCTGGCCTGCCTTCGGGTCGCGCAACTGGCTCAGGCTGCGGTATGCCTTCATCAGGGTCTCCTGTACCACGTCGTCCGCCAGGGCGGCGTTGTGGCACCAGGAATAGGCCACGCGGTACAGGCGCGCACGCGAATTTTCCAGCATGCGCCGGGACTCGCGGGTGCGGTAGAACAGGTTCAGGACATTCATCGTCAAACGCTTATATTTCCCGGGATCTAGTCCCAGTTTCGCATAGTTCTAACGATCTAGACGACGGTTGCAGCGGATTTATTCCACCCGCCCGGCAAGAGAATCAGGAATTGGCCGGCTCGACCAGGCCCTGCTCCGGACGGCGGGCGCCATCCAGCAGCACTTCGCCGTCATGGATGCTGAGGCGGTCCTCGGCAAACCAGCGGATTGCCAGGGGATAGATCCGGTGTTCCTGTTCCAGCACGCGCGCAGCGAGCGCCTCAGGGTCGTCGCCCGCTTTCACGTCCACTGCCGCCTGAACAATGATGGGCCCGGCATCGACTTCGTTGGTCACGAAGTGCACGGTCGCTCCGTGGCGCCGGTGGTCTGCAGCCAGGGCGCGGGCATGGGTATCGAGACCGGGAAAGTCCGGCAGCAGGGCAGGATGGATATTGACGAGACGGTCGGTATAGTGATCCACCAGTTTGCGACCGAGGATACGCATGAAGCCGGCCAGCACCACCAGGTCCGGCCGGTAGGCGTCGATTGCCGTCATGAGTGCCTGATCGAAGGATTCGCGATCCGGGAAATCCCGATGACTGATGGCCTCGGTTGGAATGCCTGCATCTTCGGCCCAGCGCAGGCCGGCGGCGTCCGGGTTGTTGCTAATGACGGCCCGTACCTCAACCGGGAGGTGGCCCTGTTGCACCTGTTCCACGATCGCCCGCATATTGCTGCCGCGACCGGAAATCAGGATGACAATCCCCTTGCGTCTCCCGGTCATATGCGGATATCGACGTCCGAAGGTCCAGACTGCGACTCCACAGTTCCGATGACCCGCGCGTCCTCGCCGTTATCGCGCAGGACGTCACAAGCCTGATCGGCCAAGGTAGCGGGCACCGCGATTACCATGCCGATTCCGCAATTGAAGGTGCGGAACATCTCGGCGTCCTCGATGTTTCCCCGCTCCTGGAGCCAGTCGAAAATTGCCGGCCGCTTCCAGCTGTGTGCATCAATCACCGCACGGGTATTCGCCGGCATGACCCGGGCAATCTGCCGCGGGTCA
>JARRJV010000123.1 GCA_037388825.1 Acidiferrobacteraceae bacterium
CAACCGGTGTGAGTGCGAAATACGCCAGGAACACCAGCAAGGACGACAGGAATGCCTGTGTAAATTCGATGCTGCGCAGCATCTCTTTGGACGGGCGCCCGTCGACGAACAGGGCGAGAAACAGGGGGTACCCCGGGCTGCGCATCGCATCCGGCTTGATCTCGGCATCGGGATTGGCGAGGGCTGCAACCGAACGCGAATACACGTTCTTCATGCGAAGGTTGTACGCGTAGGCGAAGTAATCCCGTGCATCGGCCCGAATCGGTGCCTGCACCAGCGTCTGATTCACCATCTGCACGCGGAGGTCGAGACCGATCATGAAAATCACGGCCAGAGCGATGAGCCAGTAGGAACTGCCTGCACCCATATCCTTTCGCAACAGCGTCTCGATTCCGTCGCGCCGGAAGTAAACCCCGATTCGCTGGACGAATCCATCGACAAGCTGATTCATTCCGGCCTCCGCGTCGGCAGCAGATACGAACTGGCGAAATACAACAAGTCGCCACACCCGGTGACCAGACGCAGCAACAGGGCGGCAAGCAAGGCCACACCTTCTCCCACAAGCGGCGTGAGCGCAAACACGATTACCGCCTCCCGGATACCGAGGCCGGCAGGTGCGCCGGGAGTCAGGAAGCCTGCGACCCAGGCCACCGAGAAGATACTGATCACCGGGCCGGCGAGCCGCAGGGATACGCCCGACCCTGCCGCCGCGGCGATCGCGTAAAGCATGGCTCCAACGACCAGAAAGAACGCCATATAGCGAACGTAGAACCCAGCCATCCCCATCGCCACCCGCCAGGCACCGGATTCAGGCTCCCGCTCCGACGCCAGGCCGAACCTGCGCTTGAGCGTCGCGTCGAAAAGTACGGGCGTCGCGATTGCCACCACCATGGCCGCCAGCGCCAGGGTCCTCGGGAAGGCCCCGGCACGAACGTCGCCAAACGCGAGTCCGCAAAAGGCAACCGCGGTCCCGCCAACGACCAGGCCCAGGGCTTCATAGACCGTGGCACCAAGCAAGGCGCCATGGGGCAGTCCCGCAAGGCGGCCGAGCACATGCCGGCCGGCAAAATGGAAGACATTGCCCGGCAGATACTTGGCGATCTGTGTGCGGGCGTAAATGCGGTGACACAACCAGGGATCAACGCGAGTCTGGCCGAACCACAAAAGCAGTCGCCACCACGTGTGGGAAAGAAAGTAGAGAATCAATCCATATCCCGCGGCGCAGATCAGCGCGGTGGCAACAAGGCCTGCGCCCAGATTCTGTTGCAGAATCTGCTCCCGTCCCGCCCAGATCCTGTAGACGAGGTACAGCGCGGCACCCAGGGTAAGCACGTAGCCCCACAAGGGAAACCTGCGCGAATGCGTGGGCGCGCTTATTCCTTCGTCCGGCATAGGGCGATGGTCCACGGCAGGGGCGTGCGCAGTTCGACGAGATCGAAGCGGGTGGCAAGAAAATCCGTGAATCCGCGGGTCGACCAGTGGTTGAGGTGTCCAGGGGTGTTCCCCAGCTGCCCGAGGTACTTGCCGCGCAACAGGTTCAGAACCCGCCACAACGGCTCGCGCGGCACACTGACAAGCAGCCAGGGCCTGGCCAGTGCGGACAGCACCTGCAGCGCCCGCTCCGGCTGCTCCAGATGTTCCAGCACTTCACAGCACACGACGAGGTTGGCGGCATCGACCGCGGGATCGAGGTCATAGATACTGGCGATATTCCATTCCACCTGGTCCACGAGGTCGGTCAGACCGGATCGCGCCACCGCAATCACTTCGCGGGAGAAATCGCTCGCGCGCATCGTGGCATCGAAGGAACACAACATCCGGGTCAGATTGCCCTCTCCGCAACCCACTTCGTGTATGGACGATGGCTCGACCCGCGATACAAGTTCCCGAACTGATTCCAGAAACCTGGAGACCAGAACGCGGGCCAGGGGATTTTTCGTGCCGTACTTGTCATAGACATTGCCGGCGATGATTCCGTCTTCAACGATGGGTTTCTGTTTCATCTTTGTGCGGGGCAACGCCAACGGACTGGCTGTGCTGCAGGACGGTAGTCATCTTTTCCTCGACCTTGCGCGTCCGCCAGTCGATCTCTTCCAGCAGTTTTCGGTTCACCGCGATCAGATCGGCGACCAGCCCGACGACGATCATGAAAAATCCCGTACTGATCAGCAGCGCGGCAAGGATCAGGGACTGCACATGTCCCTCGCCGCTGCCGGAGAAAAAGAAGACGAGAAAACGAACTCCGATCAATATGCCAACAGCGGATATTACTATGCCGGGTACGGCAAAAAAGCGAAACGGCCGGTAGGTCATGAAGATGCGAACAATCGTCAGGAGTGACTTGCGTACATAGCTCGGTATGCTTTTCACGAGCCGTGAGGGACGAAGTTCCTCGTTGACGCGAATGGGTACGGACACGATCGCCATATTCTTTTGCCCCGCCTGGATTATCGTTTCCAGTGTGTACGTATAGTCATTGAACACATGCAGACGCATGGCCGCGTCGCGGCTGAAGGCACGAAAACCGCTGGGTGCGTCCGGTATGGTGGTCTTGCTTGCCAGGCGTACGGCCCAGCTGCCGATCTTCTGCAAAATCTTTTTTGCCGCTGAGAAGTGCCTGATCTCATCGATCGGTCGTTCCCCGATCACGATATCGGCCCGCCCCTCCAGGACGGGCGCCACCAGCGCAGGGATATCCGCCGCATTGTACTGGTTGTCGGCGTCGGTATTCACGATGATATCCGCGCCCGCCGCCAGGGATGCATCGAGGCCGGCAAGGAACGCCTTCGCA
>JARRJV010000124.1 GCA_037388825.1 Acidiferrobacteraceae bacterium
GGCGGCGGCCTGTACGCTTACAGGCCGGTACTGGCCAAGCAGTTGTGGGTCAAATCACAGCGATTGGCAAAACATTACAGCCAGCAGTTCTCGCGGCTGATCCATTCCAAGAGATAATCACGAACCCTTGCTGGTGGCGGCCGGTATCGATTTCGGCGTGTGTATGGGCAGGGCCGCAAGCGCCTGTGGTGACACGAAGGCCGCCGGGTCAACCATGGTCTGGTTGAGAATCACGCTCCAGTGCAGATGCGGGCCGGTCGCGCGGCCAGTGGCCCCCACTTGGCCGATAATCTGGCCGCGACGTACATGATCGCCAGGCTTCACCTCAAATCGGCTCATGTGGTTGTACATGGTGACCAGGCCCTGCCCATGGTCAATGAACATGGTGTTCCCGTTGAAGAAGAAATTCTCGGCTTCCAGAACCACCCCGTCAGCGGGCGCGAGAATCGGCGTGCCCGTGGGTGCCGCGAGGTCTAGGCCCGCATGGGGTTTTCGCGGCTCATCGTTGAAAAAGCGCCGCAGGCCGAAGGCGCTGCTGATTCTTCCCTGAACGGGCAATTCCAGGTCCAGCGGTGGTGAGGGCACATCGGACCAGGTGGACTTGGCCTTCTTGATCTCCTTCACGTCGCGGTAGTAGCGCGCCAGGTCTTTCTTGCTCAAATCCACCTGGCGCCGGTTTTTCAGCGTGATGTACTGGGTCGGATATTTCTTGTCGACGACCTTGAACGGGTAAACATGTTTCTTGCCGTCTTCGAGGATGGCAGATACCCGGTACCGGCCCGGTTTCAGGCCCAGGGCCAGGCCCACCACGGCCTTCCACTCGCCATCCTGGCGCACGACCATGACCCGTCGCTTGCGAAATTGGGCGCGCGGAACTGCGGAACCAACCAGGGCCGGCCCCAGGTCCACGGTGACGACGCCACCGGGGACATTTTCGACAATGGGAAACTCCTGAGCCCAAAGTGCGGGGCTCGTGAGCAGGAACAGAACGCTAACGATCTTCTTCATGGGTTTCTTCCACCTTGCACACTAGTCTACCGCGGCCAAGCAGGGTTTCCACCTTGTCTCCACGGGTAACGCTGCCCGCGTCGTGAACGATTTCCCGCCCCGGCAGGCTGCGTACAACCGCGAAGCCGCGTTGCAGCGTTGCCAGGGGGCTGAGGGCGTTCAGCCGGGTGAGTTGCTCCTGGAGGCGATTGGCGGCGCGGTCCAGGGCACGTTCCATCGCCGCGTGCATGCCTTCAAATCGGTGCCGGAGCGCTTCACCCTGTCGCGCGATCCGATCCGGCAGGCCGCTGCGGCGCAGGCGGGCCGAAAGTTCCTGTTCCCGGGCTCGGGCAAGCACAAGCTCGTTTCGGACCGCAAGCTGCAAGCGGCGGTGCAGTTCCTGCAACCGGGCCGCCAGAACCTGGAGCCGCTGGCGGGGGTGAACCAGTCGCCGGGCCAGGCCGTCCAGCTGTTGGCGGGCGCTGTTCAGGCGATCGTCCATCAGGCGTTCGATGCGCCGGCCATGCTGTGTATACAGCGCGGCCCAGGCCTCCCGGTGAGGACTCAGCATTTCGGCTGCGGCGGTGGGCGTCGGCGCGCGCGCATCGGCAACCAGGTCGGCAATTGTGAAATCGGTTTCGTGGCCGACGCCGCAGACCAGGGGAATCCGGCAGGCGAAGATCGCCCGGGCCACGACTTCCTCGTTGAATGCCCACAGGTCTTCCAGGGATCCACCACCACGGGCCAGGATCAGGGCGTCGCATTCGCCGCGATCGTCGGCGAGGTGAATCATGTTGGCAATCTGCTCCGCGGCCCCTTCCCCCTGAACCGGTACCGGGTAGATCAGCACCGGGATGGCCGGGAACCGGCGTCGCAGCGTGGTGAGAATGTCGTGCACCACCGCACCGCTGGGAGAGGTAATGATGCCAATTCGGTGCGGCAGCGTCGGCAGGGTGCGCTTGTGCTCGGGGGCGAACAGATTCTCCGCCGCCAGCCGGCTTTTCAGTGCGTCGAAGGCCTGCCGAAGCGCCCCTTCGCCGGCAGGTTCCAGGTGTTCCACGATCAGCTGAAAATCTCCGCGGGCCTCGTACAGGCTGACGCGGGCCCGAACCAGGACCTGCATCCCGTCTTCGGGTCGTGCGGCGAGGCCCCGCTGGGCGCCCCGAAAAAATGCGCACCGAATCTGGGCCTTGTCGTCCTTCAGGGAGAAATAGAGGTGACCTGACGCGGGTCGAGCCAGATTGGATATCTCACCCTCGAGCAGAATGGTCCCGAAACCGCTCTCCAGCAGCGCCTTGACCTCGCGGGCGAGCCGGGAAACCGTGTAGAGATCCGGCGGGGCGGGTGCGGCAGTACTCATGGCCGAACCATAGTGGATTGCAGGGCACAAAAAAAGCCGGGCAATGCCCGGCTTTTCTGCCCAGGGATCAGGACTAGTACCAGATCGCCGGGTTTGCTTGTTCCTTGGCCTGGGCCTGGGCCAATTTGGCCTGTTCGATCGCCTTCTCGGCACCGGCCTTGTCTTCCGTCTTTTCAGCCGTGGCCAGGATCTTGCCGGTATCGCGCCACAGGAATTTCATCTTCTTGGCGACGGCCATTTCATTCTTGGCCTGGGCATCGAGATCGCTGAACGATGGGCCGCTGGCGCACCCGGCCAGGACACCTACGGAAGCGCTGGTGAGAATAACCTTTTTCATTTTGGATGTACTCCTCCGACTGGCGGTATCTGGATTTGTTTTTGTTTTACCCTAAAGCACTGGCGCAGCCCCGTCAACCCGGTTGCCCGCGCAGATAGCCGCCGAAGGCAGGCGACAGGGCATTTACGAGTTCCGGGCCTCTCCGTATAATGCGGCATGCGGATCGTACAAGAAGCACTTACCTTTGACGACGTACTGCTCGTCCCGGCCCATTCCACTGTTCTGCCCCGCGACGTCGACCTGTCGACGCCCCTGACCGGCTCCATTCGCCTGAAAATCCCGCTGCTGTCGGCGGCCATGGATACGGTGACGGAGTCCCGGGCGGCCATCTGTTTGGCCCAGGAAGGCGGGCTGGGCATCATCCACAAGAATCTCAGTCCCGAGCGGCAGGCGGAAGAGGTGCTGCGGGTCAAGAAATTCGAAAGCGGGGTTATCACCAACCCGATCACGGTTTCGCCCGGCGCGACCATCGGCGAGGTGCTGGCCCTTACGGAGGCACACAATATCTCCGGTGTCCCGGTCGTCGACGGCGAAAACCTTGTCGGAATCGTGACTCATCGCGACCTGCGCTTTGAATCGCGCTACGACGAACCCGTCAGCGCCATCATGACTGCCAGGGACAAGCTCGTTACCGTTCCGGAAGGTACGGCAACCGACGAAATCCTGCGCCTGATGCACCAGCATCGAATCGAAAAGGTTCTGGTGGTCGACGCCGGATTCGGGCTCAAAGGGCTGATTACGGTCAAGGACATCCAGAAGTCGACGGAACATCCCAATTCCGCCAAGGACGCCAACGGCCGCCTGCTCGTCGGCGCGGCAGTGGGTGTTGGCGAGGGCACCGACGAGCGGGTCGCGGCCCTGGTGGACGCCGGCGTAGATGTGCTGGTGGTGGATACCGCCCCCGGACATTCCCAGGGCGTCATCGACCGAGTTGCCTGGATCAAGAAACACTATGCAGGGGTCGGTGTGATCGGTGGCAATATCGCCACAGCTGCAGCGGCCAGGGCGCTGGCGGATGCCGGCGCCGATGCGGTGAAAGTCGGT
>JARRJV010000125.1 GCA_037388825.1 Acidiferrobacteraceae bacterium
GTCGAGGATTTCCTCTGGCCCAGGGTTGACCGCGATTGGCTCGACATCCTGGACGCAAGCGAGGATATTCCCGACCTGCACGAGCGCCTGATCCAGTTCCGCGCCCTCGTCCGCCGCTGGCAGGAGGCGACCCTGCTGCCCGTCGATCAACTGATCCTCACCCTGGCGCAGGACTTGTTCGAGGAGCCCGCCGACCTGGCCGTGGCTCACAAGCTGGCGGGCGTCCTGCGCCGCATGAGCGAGGATCACGCCGACTGGCGGCTGCCGGAGCTGGTCGAGGAGCTGGCGGTCGTGGCCAGGAACGAGCGCCGCTTCTTGGGGTTAAGCGCCGACGATTCCGGCTTTGACCCCGAGCGGTACAAGGGCAAGGTCATCGTCGCCACCGTGCACAAGGCCAAGGGACTGGAGTGGGATCGGGTCTATTTGATGTCGGTCAACAACTATAACTTTCCCTCGGCCCTGCCCCACGATCAGTTCATCTCGGAAAAGTGGTTCGTGCGGGATAGCGCGAACCTCGAAGCGGAAGCCTTGGCCCAGTTGGAGGCCATCCTCGAGCAGGGGGACCTGGGCGTCTATGAATACGAGGAACGCGATCCGACGCACGAGGCGCGGTTGGATTACGCCGCCGAGCGGGTGCGGCTGCTGTACGTGGGCATCACGCGCGCCAAGAAGGAGCTGATCATCACCTGGAACACCGGCCGCCGCGGGGACGCGCAGCCGGCGGTGCCCTTCATTGCCCTACATAACTTCTGGGAGGAGGGGGATTAGAGACCGGAGATTAATCTCCAATCGTAGCTGTTCAGGCTGTTCCAATTTGGAATAGAGATTCGTAGAGATTAGGAAGAGACTCGCAGAGGATAATGAAAACTCTGCGTCTCTCTGTGGATTCTCCGCGGGTCTCTGTGTAGCCTGAGCAGTTACCCAATCTCCAGTACGGGAGATCGATTATGGCACTACTACCCACCAACTTTCAATTCAGCCAGGGCAGCCTGCAGGATTACGTCGACTGCCCGCGGCGTTTCCAACTGCGCTATGTGCTCCAGCTGGCCTGGCCCGCCCAGGAGGTGGAGCCGGCCCTGGAGAACGAGCTTCGCATGCAGCAGGGCGCAGCGTTTCACCGCCTGGTCCACCGGCACATGCTGGGCATCCCTGCCGAGGATCTATCGCGCACCGTCCAGGAGCCGGACCTGCGCCGCTGGTGGCACAATTATCTAGAGTGCGGGCCGCAGGATCTGCCGGAGACGCGCTACCCGGAGGTTGTTCTGTCGGCGCCGCTGGGGGACTACCGCCTGGTCGCCCGCTACGACCTGGTCGCCGTGGACGCTGGGCGGCGGGCCGTGATCGTGGACTGGAAGACCTCGCGCAAGCGGACCAAGCGCGAATACCTGGCCGAGCGGCTGCAGACCAAGGTCTATCCGTATTTGTTGGTGCGGGCGGGCGCGCACCTCAATGGCGACCGGCCCCTTGCGCCGGAGCAGGTCGAGATGATCTACTGGTTTGCCGACTATCCGGGGGAGCCGGCGCGCTTTGGCTACGATGCGGCCCAGCACGAGGCCGACGAGGCGTACTTGACATCACTTGTTGAGGAGATTTCTGGGCTTGGCGACGAGGATTTTCCCCTCACCACACAGGTGCAGCGCTGCAAGTTCTGTCCGTACCGCTCGCTGTGCGAGCGCGGCGTGCGTGCGGGTACTTTGGACGAGGTGCTTGATGCAGCGTTTGATGAGATCGAGAGCGAGGCGGACGCCGGTGACGCGTTCGGCGTCGATATCGACTTTGAGCAGATTGCCGAGGTCGAGTACTGATGCACGAGTGGGTTGAGCCTCTAGACGTCCAGGTGCCAGAGGCGCTGCAGGCCGCCGTCGGCGGGCATCCGCTGGTGGCGGAGACGCTGGCCCGGCGGGGGATCACCGACGTGGCCTCCGCGCAGGCCTTTCTCGACCCCGACCGCTACCGGCCGGCCCTCGCGACCGAGCTGCCGAATCTGGTCGAAGCTGTCGAGCGGCTGGAACGCGCCATCGGGCGGGGGGAGCGCATCTGCGTTTGGGGCGATTTTGACGTGGACGGCCAGACGTCGACGACGGTGCTGGTATCCACGCTTTGGGATCTAGGCGCGAGCGTGCGCTACCATATCCCCATCCGTGCCAAAGAGTCTCACGGCGTCAACCTCCCCGTCCTCGGGCGCATCATCGCCGACGGCGTCGACCTTGTATTGACCTGCGATACCGGTGTCAGCGCCCACGAGGCCGTCGCCTATGCCCGGTCGCAGGGGGTGGACGTCATCGTCACCGACCATCACGACCTGCCCCCGCTCTTGCCCGAGGCCTACGCCGTCGTCAATCCCAAGCTGCTGCCCGAGTCCCACCCGCTGCGCGAGCTATCCGGGGTGGGGTGTGCCTACAAGCTGGCGGAGCCGCTGTACGACCGGGCCGGGCAGTCTGCGGGCGCAACCCGGCACCTCGACCTGGTCGCCTTGGGCCTCGTAGCCGACGTCGCCGTGCAGACGGGCGACACACGCTACCTGACCCAGCGCGGGCTGGAGGCTCTGCGTCACACCGAGCGGCTGGGCCTGCAGGTGATGATGGAACTGGCCAACCTCAACCCCGACTGGCTCACGGAGGAGCA
>JARRJV010000126.1 GCA_037388825.1 Acidiferrobacteraceae bacterium
CGACCTGATCGGTAGCGCGCTCGCTGATTTCAAGGACCGCGCCAAGCTGATCGGGGAGCGTCTGGGACAGCCGCAATACCGGCTTGTCGAGATGCGGATCGATACCGAGGGGTCAAGCCCTCCGCCCGTCTTCCGTTCCGCCGCCGTCGGGCTCGCTGCGGCCGAAGCTGCGAGCCCCCCGCTGCCATCCATCGGTGCTGGGGTGCAATTGTTGCGCGTTCGAGCTTCTGCCGTTATCGAGCTGCAGGCGCAGTAGCGACCGTTCGTCGCTCGATGGGTGACGTTCATCGGCCGAGGCATGTGACCCCGCGCTGAGCTGTTTTATAGTTGTGATGCTATCCACAATCTGAGTGGGATTTCGCCGTGGGGGTGTATAGGGGCGTTTCCGGCTGCGGGCCCGCGGGGCGGCTTAGATGACCAATCAGCGGGGCTTCACCCTGACAGAGGTGCTGATCGCGGTGCTCGTGCTGGCGGTCGGGCTGCTGGGGCTGGCCGGGCTGCAGCTCGCCGGGATGAAGAGCAATCACAGTGCCTATCTGCGCTCGCAGGCGACCATCGTCGCGTACGACTTGCTGGACCGCATGCGGGCGGACCCGGCGGGTTTCACCGACCGCCAGTTCGTCATGGATACGTCCGCCGACAGTGGCAATCCCCAATTCGAAGCTTGGGAACACACGCTGCTTTCGCTTGACCTGCCGCCGCCCGCCGATGGCGGGTCCCAAGGAGCCGTGGACTGCCGCGCGGGAAATGGCTGCGGCAATGGCAACTGCGAGGTGGTGGTGCGCTGGGACGACTCGCGCGGCGAGCATGCATCGGCCGGTGGCGGGGGGCGCGACGCCGCCAATATGGCTTACCGGGTCTGCTCCCGCCTGCCCGGTCCGTCTTGACGATGCTTCAATAGCTTGGCGAACCGGCTGATGATCCGGAAGAAGCTTTGCCATCCCTACCGACGCTGCGCCGACAGCGGCTTTGCGCTGGTCGAGCTCCTGGTCGCCCTGGCAGTCGGCCTCTTCCTGACCGCCGGTATCCTCCAGGTCTTGCTGTCCAGCCAATCGTCCTTCCGGGCCGAGCAGAGCTTCTCCGAGCTTCAGGAGAACGCGCGATTCTCCGTGCAGGTCCTCGCGCGCGACATGTGCATCTCGCGCAGCCTTGGGTGCAGCAGCTTGATGTTGGACGAGGTGCGAGGGACCTTGAGCACCCAGGCGTGCATGCTCAGGACTAATCCTGCCTCCTGTTCCGGCGACTCGATTCTTCGGGGTGAGACTCCGCTCGGGTATGACGCCGATTTCAGCGGGAGCAGACCGACGCAGAGAGGCGATTGGTCGAGCTTGCCCCAGACAGTCAGAGATCGTTGGGTTCGCGGTGACGCGCTCGCGTTGTGGGGGGTATTCGGATCACCGCGCGCGGTCAGCACGGGGACTTTGTCCAGCAGCGATCGTGCGGCGGCCGTCGAGCTGGTCGACGACGACCCGGATATTCGCCGCAACGACCTGGCCCTAATTACCGATTGCGAGAGCAGCGACGTCTTCTTCGTCACCGATACCCACAGCAGTGACCGTCAGCTCGTACACGGTGTGGCCAAAGTGACAGCGCCAGATCTCGGAAGCCAGGTAAACGTGAAAGACCCGAACGACGCCACCCGGGCTCCCCTGAGTCGCGCCTACAACGCGGTGGGCAGCAGGCAGTTGCCAGGCGTCCGCAACAAGGCGATGGTGTATCCGTTCGATTACCGCGTTTACTACCTGTGCTGCACGGACGGCAACGACGGCAGCCTGGACGACAACCCGGCGCACTGCCGGACTGCCTCGCCTCGCTATCGTACGTCCTTGTGCAGGTGGAGCGCCAGCAGCGGCAAGTCTGATCAGCTCGTCAACGATATCGCCGACCTGCGCGTGACCTACAGCGGCGACGTGAATGGCGACGGGGCGCTGGACTTCGTCGACGCCGATGCGAAGACCGTTACCGACGCCAACAACTGGCCAAACGTCTATAGCGCGCAGGTCGAGATCTTGGCCGCCTCGCACGAAGACGTGAGGACGACCGCTCGGGAGGCTGCGGATCCAACCTGGCCCCCCAACGACCCCGCGAATCCTCCGGCGGCCGACGCTGTCGCGGCGGATACCTTGGGCGCTGGCATCGGCAGCGACCGTCGTCGCTTTGACCGCTTCGTTTTTACCGTCGCCCTGAGCTCCCGCACACCCTGGTACGTTCAGCGATGACAATGAGTCAGCCAACCGCAACAGGCAATCAGGAGGGGGCCGTCCTGGTCATCGGCCTCATCATCCTGGTCGTCATGACGATTCTCGGCATCACCGCCATGCAGTCGACCGTGGTGGAAGAGAAGATGGCGGGCAACTTCAAGGACAAGGATGTTGCGTTTCGCGCCGCCGAGGCGGGGCTGCAATGAGGGTTGACCTACCTGGAGCAGCAGACGGAGCCGCCCGAAGCGGATGCTTCGGGTACACACAATGTCTGGCCCGGCTGCACCGTCGGCGACGGCGACACCTGCGGCTGCATCATCGAAGACGACGATAGTTGCATCGGGCGGGGCAGCGTCAGTGTCCTGGAGACTGCGGGCGAGGCG
>JARRJV010000127.1 GCA_037388825.1 Acidiferrobacteraceae bacterium
CGCGAACCACCGCGCCGCGCACGTCGACCTTGGGGGTCGCATAGCCCGGCTGCACCGCAAAGTTCTCCACCACAGACTGCTTGGGCAAAATCGTCTGGCTTTCCACGATCTCGGCGGCGATCTCCATCAAGCGCCGGTAGCGCTGCACGTGATACTCGGTCTCACTGTAATGCAGCCCCGTTTGGCTCAGCGACTGGATCTCGCGGGCCCATGCTAACCAACAGGGTACCCCTGTTTCTGCCACCGTTTTCCTCCTGTTTTGCAGTGTCTGGCTTTGCGGGCCAAAGTCTACGAACGGACAGAGCCTATCCAGAAATATAGGGCCACCCTTCAGTTGGATGGCCCCTGGTAACGCTTCAGAAAGCTGCTTCTCACTGCTGCTCAGTTTCTTCGGGAGTCGCTTGCTTCAATGGCAGCACCACGTGAAACGAGCTGCCCGGGCACTTTTCCTCGTCAAAGCCCTCGCTCTCCACCCACACCTGTCCACCGTGCGCCTCGATCACTCCCCGGGCGATGTGCAGGCCCAGGCCCGGCCCGGCCCCCTTGAACTTTGTATCGCCGGTCGAGTGAAGCAGGAGGCTGCCCACGCGATAGAACTTTTCAAAAATCAGCTCCTGGTCTCCTGAGTCGATGCCCACACCCGTGTCGGTGAAGGTGACCGCAAAGTGTTCGGCGTCAAGCACCGCAGCAGTGATAGAGATACGGCCGTTATCGGGGGTATACTTGATCGCGTTGGAGACGATGTTGGTAAAAGCCTGGCTCAGTCGCTGCAGGTCAACCTCGATAGGAGGAATGTCATCGACCCCCTCGATCACCAGTTCGAAATTCCGCTCTTTCAACGCGCCGCGCCACGGCCCGACGGCCATAGAGATCACTGCCTGCAGCGTCGTAGCCGTGTACTGAAGGTCGAGAGCATGCACCTCGATCGTCGAAGCATCCAGCATCGCCGTGACGATGGTCCCCAACCGCTCGATGGGCGTCTTGAGATTCTTGGCAATCTCCACAACCTGGCTGGAAGGCAGCTCTTGCGTGGAGGCCAATTCCTCCAAGATGTCCGTGTATCCTTGGATCACCGTGAGCGGCGTGCGCAGCTCGTGCGAGGCGATAGAGAGGAAATCGGTCTTGGCCTGATCCATCTTCATCAGCTTAGTGTACGCCGTGCGCAGATCCTCGTTCAGGCGGGAGATCTTGTCGTAGAGGCCCTTCATCCGACTGTAGAGATATGCGTTCTGCAACGCAACACCGGTCTGTTGAGCCAACGTGTTCAGGAAAGTCACCTCACGCTCCGCGTATGGCTCTCCCGATCGCTGCGGTCCTAGAACCAACAATCCCAACACGCGCTCACGCGCCAGGATCGGCAAATAGATCTCCATGCCCAACGCGCGCAGCGCCTCCTTCTCCTGTGGCGACGCCGCCTGCAGATCGGGATGATGGTCAAGATCGTACTGAAAAAAAGGCTCGCCCGACATCATCAGGCGGAGCAGAATGGGGCTATCGAGCGCCAGTGTGATCTCCTCTGCCTCAATGTGCCCCATACCTGCCGTCACGCGCAACGTCACGCGATCCGAACCCCTGGCGATCATAACCAGTGCGCCGCGCTGCACCCCCAAGACGTCGCTGAGCGTTCCCACGGCCACAGTCGCCAGCTGCTCCAGCGTAAGCAGATTGCTGATCGAGCGTCCGTACTCGCGCAGAATATCCGATGGATCGTACCCACCCCTCCACAAGATGCGATTGACGATCCACATGACAAAGCGGTGGAAAGGCTGATAGACCAGCGCCAGGATAACGGCCAATCCGACACTGGCAGCGATAACCAGGGTCAGGTTACCCCCGACCCTAGAGACAAACTGCCCGGCCACCAAGCCGACCAGCAGCAGCAACGCCGTCGTCACGGTGACGACGGTGTTGCCGAGAATACGCCGCAGAACCTGTTTGATGCTAGGCAGATCGCGCGTCGTGATAGTAAGGACGATGCCAAGAGTCCCCAGCAGGTGCGACGCCAGACCGATCTCGACCCACTGCCACTGCGCCCACGCGAGAACTTGACCGGCCAACAACGGCACCAGCAGTATCAGCAGATAGTCGGCTCGATTGCGGTAAAAGGCCAACGGGGCTCTCAATGCCCACCAGGCTGATAGAACGATCGCTACGCAGGCAAAGATCAACCAGCCGATAAGGGCCCCGGCCGCCACGAGTCGGGCGTCCGTCGGGTCTCGAATCACGAAAATATGCAGCGCCAAGGCCGCCATGGAACCCGCCGCGCCCGCCGTCCACCACGCCCAGTGCCCTCGCTGGTCGACGTTCTGAAAGGCGATGGGCACCAACAGTGCGGCCAACAATAACGGCAGATCTTTGTTAACATAGCCCGCGATCTCGACAATCTGTGCAGGCACCCAGTCCGTCCTAGTCGTCGCCACAGTGACCCCTACACCCCACAGCGCAGACAGCACGCAATACAAGACCAGGGGAACGTAGCTGTACCGCTTTTCACGCCGCCGCAGCACGAGGAAAAGCAATGGCACCAGATGGATCAGCGCCAGCACAGAGCGCATAATAAACTGCAAA
>JARRJV010000128.1 GCA_037388825.1 Acidiferrobacteraceae bacterium
AAGCGCTGCAATACGAGATCTCATACGGTTGTTGCCCCCAATGCGTGCTGGCCACGGTGCAGGAGACCGTGGGCTACGTGGATGACGTTACGATCAAGGCCAGCCACAGCCTGTCGGGCGGCGGCGGCCTCATGGGCCACGGCGCCTGCGGCGCCCTTACCGGTGGATTGATGGCGATCGGCGCCAAGTACGGCCGCGACCGCAACAAGCTCCATGCCGGCCGCGGCATGAACAACTTCAAGAAGACGCGCGACCTGGTGGAACGTTTTCGCAAGGAGTTCGGTGGGATTACCTGCCAGGAATTACAGCAGCAGTTCACCGGCCGCACCTACGACATGTGGAACGCCGATGAATACAAGGCCTTCAGCGACGCGCGCGGCCAGCACTGCGCCCACGCCACCGCACTCGTGAGCAAATGGGTGGTGGAGTTGCTGTAGCAGCAGCAAGAAAGGCCGGAGTGATTGAAGCAAAATCATTCCGGCCCCTTTGATTGCTGACCTTCCCGAACATCCTATCGTTGATTCTCATCAATTCATATTTCACCGGTTTTGTGATTTCCTGAACATCCCTTGTCAAACTCGACAGGAGATTCTCCATGAGCGAGCAAGCAGCGATGACAAGCAAAATTGCCGGCGCCAGCTTCGGTCTGTTTCTGGTGTGGGTGGGGGCATCCTTTCTTGTGCAGTGGGGGCCCGGAATTGGCCTGCTGGGCATAGGAGTCATCATTCTGGGTGCACAACTTGTCAGGACCTTTTTCAATCTCGCGGCTGAATGGTTTTAGATCATAGTCGGGGCGCTGTTTCTCGCCGCCGGGGCTTCGGACCTGTCGGGCGTCCCACTTCCCTGGAACTTTCTGTTCCCGATCTTCCTAATCGCTGTGGGCGCGGGATTGATATTCTCCATCATCAAGGGAAAGCAGAACCGTTGATGATGCCTACGAATGATGAGCGCGACTGAAGGGGCGGACCCTCACAAGACCAAGCACTCCGCCCTTCTGGTCGCTCTCTGACCCAGTTCCTTGCGTGTGGGCGGCGCGCAGCTAAAGCTTCGTTGTGCCGTCGGGCGCACTGGGCGAATCCTCGAGGGTCCCCTTGGGGTACAGGTACCGGTGGACATGCGGGCACACATTGCCCCTGTCACATTTCTTCTCCGCATTCACTATCGGATCCAGCGCCGCCTTCAATTTGCGCGCGTCAAAGACTACCGGAGGCCTTTCCTGGATCGGCCCCTTCAAGAGCCGAATATCTGCCGTGAGGCGCGGCTTGTTGTACGAATAGGGAATGTACATGGGGATATAGACGGTTCCGGATGTCTTGATGTAAGGACTCCGGTGGCCAAACAATCCATTCAACGTATCCAGGTCAATAAGACGAATCTGGGACAGGATCTGAAACCCGTCATAACCATGATCCAGCGCCACCTGCGCGCAGCGGTACAACCAATAGGTCTGCACGGTTTCCCTGGTGGTGTACGCGTTTCCACCAAACGATACTCGCCAAATGTCGCCCTCGAGATGCTTCTCCGAGAATCCTCCTGAAAATCCCGAACGCTGGTATGCCGTCGCACAGCCCGCCAACATTGTCACCAACGCCAGCAACATAACTGCTCTCATGCTCCAATCCCCCCGATTTGGCTTCTTTCCAGTAAATAGTGGTGAATCACTCTTTAACACAGCTATAGATACTCGCTCTGATGGCTCCTGTGTTCTTTGACTCAAAGGGTATCGCGCTCACGTAGCCAACCGGGCATACCGTAAACGCCCACGGCTTGGCCGCCAGCGCTGGATCGCTATTGAAAGTATTGCCCGGAATAACTTGACGTTCTGTCTTCAATGCAGGCTCAGTTGCACTCTTGGCCACAAACTCAAAAACGACTGCCGTGTTGCAGGAGTTCTTGATCCCGCGTTTGCCATCATCTTGAGTCCACGTGATGCAATTTTCCAGATGAGGTTTCAGATTCCTTTCGGTTGGCCCAGGGCAATAATCATAGAACAAGGCCCGCTCCAGGAGCATGCTCGCCGACATGTTTATCTGCTGCTCCGGGTTCTCACGAACGAATTCCAGCAGGATCTTCCTGATCTGTTCCGGGGTCATCGCTTTATGAACGCACGGCTGGAATGCAAGGAATTCGGCTGATACAAATGCGTTCGCCCACGCGTCGATCGCTGCGTGGCTCATTGCCGTCTCCCGTGGGCTTTCCGACTCCTCATGCGTGTGCATTATGGACAGCCGGGCAATACTGTTCGCCACTTCCTCGTTGTACCCCAAACAGTAGTGTTCGTCATGATTCTCGTCCGGCGCGCAGACGCCCAGTTGCGTCCTTAGCTCCTTGCGGAACTTCCGCGGTTCGACCGCGTCCGTTGACAGGGACTCGTTGACTTTCTCGGCCAGGTCGCGCGCCGCGTTCCGTCCTGCGCAATACGACTGGTCACTCGGTCTGATTGATGCGCGGGCCGTCTGCCATTTCCATGACTGTATTGCGCCTTCGATATAGCCCTTGCAGTATGCCATCCTGTCCTTGTCAGTTGATGTGCACAGGCCGACGAACTCGGAG
>JARRJV010000129.1 GCA_037388825.1 Acidiferrobacteraceae bacterium
AACGGCAACGGCATGGCCGGGATGCGTGCGGTAGAGGAGTTGCTGGAGCTGGCGCCGGACCGTTACCACATCACGGTCTTCGGCGCCGAGCCCCACGTCAACTACAATCGCATCCTGCTCTCGCCGGTGCTGGCAGGCGAGAAACGGTTCGAGGACATTATCCTGAACGAAGAGTCCTGGTACACGGACTACGGCATCACCCTGCACAAAGGCAACGAGGTCGTACAAATCGACCGCGCCGGCCGCAAGGTGGTGGCGAAGGACGGCATCGAGGCGCCCTATGATCGACTGCTTGTCGCCACTGGTTCGGTTCCTTTCCGCCTGCCGGTACCCGGCAGCGATTTGCCCGGTGTCATCGGATTCCGCGATCTCGCCGACGTGGACACCATGCTGCAGGCGGCGACACACTATCGCCATGCCGTTGTCATTGGCGGCGGACTGCTCGGCCTGGAGTCCGCCAACGGCCTGATGAAGCAGGGCATGAAGGTCACGGTCGTGCATCTCCCGGACATCCTTATGGAACGGCAGCTGGACACTGCTGCGGCGAAGATGCTGCGCCGCTCGCTGGAGGAGAGGGGGATGGAGTTCATCACGGCCGGTCAGACGGGAGAAATCTTCGGCAAGAAACGGGTGCAGGGAGTGCGCCTCAAGGACGGACGCGAATTGACCGCCGACCTCATAGTCATGGCGGTGGGCATTCGCCCCAATATAGAGCTGGCGAAATCCGCCGGCCTGTACTGCGATCGCGGCATCGTGGTCAATGACACCATGCAGACCTACGACCCGCGCGTATACGCGGTCGGCGAATGCGTGCAGCACCGGGGCCGGACCTACGGTCTGGTGGCGCCGCTGTTCGAACAGGCCAAGGTATGCGCCAACCACCTGGCGTACTACGGGATCGCTCGCTACGAGGGTTCCATGATTTCGAGCAAGCTCAAGGTTACGGGCATCGACCTGTTCTCCGCCGGCGATTTCCTCGGCAACGACACCACCGAGGAGATCGTTATGCAGGATATGGCCGCGGGCGTATACAAGAAGCTGGTGCTGGCGAACAACCGTCTGCTCGGCGCGGTGCTCTACGGCGACACCGTAGATGGCTCATGGTACTTCCAGCTCATGCGCGAGGAGACCGATGTGAGCGATCTGCGTGCACGCCTGTTGCATGGCCAGGCCCACCTGGGCGACTCGGGACACGGCGACATCACATCACGGGTGGCGGCCTTGCCTGATGATGCCGAGATCTGCGGCTGCAACGGTGTGTGCAAGGGCAAGATTGTGGAGGCGATCACTTCCAAGAAGCTTTTCACCCTGGATGAAGTGCGTGCCCACACCAAGGCCTCGAATTCCTGCGGCTCCTGTACCGGCCTGGTGGAAGGGCTGATCGCGTCGACCCTGGGCGGCGACTATTCGACGACGCCGAAGAAGACGCCCATGTGCCCATGCACCGAGCACACCCATGATGAGGTGCGCACGGCAATCGCGACACGCGAACTCAAGACGATCCATGCCGTAATGGACGAGATGTCCTGGCAAACCCCCGATGGTTGCAACAAGTGCCGGCCGGCATTGAATTTCTATTTATTGACGGCGTGGCCGGGCGAATACGTGGACGACAATCAGGCACGCTTCATCAACGAGCGCGTGCACGCCAACATCCAGAAAGACGGTACCTATTCCGTGGTTCCGCGCATCTGGGGTGGCGAGACCACGCCGACGCAGCTTCGTGCCTTGGCGCAGATTGCCGAGAATTTCGATGTACCCACGGTCCATATCACCGGTGGCCAACGCATCGATTTCCTCGGTCTTCGCAAGGAGCAGCTCCCCGGAATCTGGGGCGAGCTGTCGAAGGCGGGTTTTGTTTCCGGTCATGCCTACGGCAAGGCGATCCGTACCTGCAAGACCTGCGTCGGTTCTGACTGGTGCCGCTTCGGAACCCAGGATTCCACCGCCATGGGCATTGCCCTCGAGAAGATGGCCTGGGGCGCCTGGATGCCACACAAGGTGAAGATGGCAGTCTCTGGATGCCCGCGCAATTGTGCCGAGGCCACCATCAAGGATTTTGGCGTCGTGTGCGTGGATTCGGGCTACGAACTGCACGTCGGCGGCAACGGCGGGGTCAAGGTGCGTGCCACGGACTTCCTGTGCAACGTCAAGACGCCGGAGGAGGTACTGGAGTACTGCGCTGCCTTCCTGCAGATCTATCGTGAAGAGGCGCGCTACCTTGAGCGCACCGCCCCCTGGGTGGAGCGGGTCGGATTGGGCTACGCAAAAGAACGTGTAGTGGAAGATGCCGACAGTCGGCGCGAGGCGGCCGAGCGTTTCTACGATGCGCAGCGCTTCTCCCAGGCTGACCCGTGGGCCGAGCGCGCCCAGGGCGTGGATGCCCACGAGTACACACCCCTCAAACTGGTCGGATAGTCATGGCAAACGAGGAACAGAGTAGTCAAATGCAGACGGTGGCACAGAACGACACCGGGGGCTGGATTGAGATCGGTACGCTCCGCGAGATTCCTCGCCAGGGCGCACGGGTGGTACGCACCGCAAA
>JARRJV010000130.1 GCA_037388825.1 Acidiferrobacteraceae bacterium
GCTTGTCGATGCGTTCACGATCGAGGCAAATAAATACGTCGGCGACGTTGAAGTCCGGATCCCAACAGGGTTCGCCGCAGATTTTCGCGCCGGCCCGAAGGTATCCCTTGATAAGTGGAGGTATCTCGACGTTGGTGATAGTCGGCTTAAGGTCGCGCTTGAATGGAACCGGCGTTTTCGGATACACCCGGTACATTTCGGAGGCCAGGTGACCCTGGTCCAATTCACCCAGCACCACCTGCGGAATATGCCCGTTTTCACCCATCGGGATACTGGCGCAGCCAATCAGGTAGTCGGCACGATAGGTTTCCATCACCCGGGCGATCCCGCTCCACAGCATTGCTATGGTGCTGCCCCGGCGATGATCCCGGTGGATACACGTACGCCCGATCTCGATAATATTTCCGTGAAGGGACATGATCCGAGTCAGGTCAAATTCGTGGCTCGAATAAAAACCACCAACGATATTGGCCATGTCCCGCGTCAGGATTCGCGTATAGCCAATGATCTTTCTCTGGTACGTGTCACGAACAATCAGATGCTTCACGAAATGATCGAAACGATCACGGTCGAGTCCCAGGTGGTCCGATTCCAGTTTTGCTCCCATTTCAAGTGCGAAAATCTCGTAGCGCAGTCGTTGCGCTTCAAGAATTTCCTGGGCGTTTTCCGTTACGCGAACTTCGTAACGCTTGAATGGTTTACCGCTGTATATCGAATTTCTTGTCCTATCCACTGTTTTCATGGCTTGCCCTCTCGGCTCTGTTGATTTCTTGTTTCCGAGTGGATTTAAGAAGTCACCGGTGACAAGCAGGTGAAATTAACGTGATCGTTTTATGAAAAAACAACGCCCCGCTGGCGGGGCTGAGATGCAATATCGGGATTCGTTGTTGTTGTTAACCAGGAAACAAATTTATTCCCTGGCGACTTTCCCGGGTATTTATTTTTTGCAGCGCAGTTTAAAAATAGATGGCAGAGATATGAAATATTTGCGAATGCCGTCTTTCAGGTCACCTGCGGAATTATTCAGGGGGCTCCACATGTTTCACGCGGCCTGCTGGAAAACGACATTCAAACGTACTGCCATTGCCCAGCTCACTAACGATATTCAGGCGACCGTCATGGCGATCGAGTACGTGCTTCACGATTGCCAGGCCAAGGCCAGTACCACCGGTTTCACGAGAGCGATCGACATCCACCCGGTAAAACCGTTCGGTTAATCGCGGGATATGTTGCGGCGCAATGCCGGGCCCGGTATCGGTGACAGCAAACAGTGCCCCCTTGCCTTCCGGTTTCCACGAAACTTTTATCAACCCGCCCGCTGGTGTGTAGCGCACCGCGTTATTAATCAGGTTGGCAAACAAGCTATGCAGCTCGGTCTGGCTTCCGTACAAATTCAGCCCCTCGTCGACCTCTAACTGGATATCATGATGCCCCTCACCACTCAAAATCTTCGCCGCTTCAACCAGGCTTTCCAGCAATGACTTCACGTTGACTTCGGTCTTGCCTGGCAGGCTGACCTGCGTTTCCAGCTGGGAAAGTGCCAGGAGATCGGTTACCAGGCGCTCCATGCGTTTCGCCTGCGAATACATGGTATCAATCGCCTTGTGCAGAATTGCCGGATCGCTTTCCTGCGCATCCTTCAGCGTTTCCAGATAGCCTGACAACACCGTAATGGGGGATCTCAACTCGTGCGAAACGTTTGCCACAAACTGTGAGCGCATCACTTCCAGTCTGTGCAACTGGGTGACATCCCGCGCAATCAACAGCTCCTGGCTACTGCCGTAGGGAACACGCCGCACCGCCAGGTAGCGCGACATAACTGTCGGGGATCTCATTTCGAATTCTTCATCCGAGTATGGCTTCTCCAGCAAAGCCCGAAAGCCGGGATGGCGTACCAGGTTGGTTATCGGTTGTCCGATATCGGTACTTTCATGAATGCCTAACAGACGTTCCGCCCTCGGGTTTATCCACTCGATCTCCTGTTCTTCCCCAAGGATGACCACGGCATCGGGCATCGCATTTGCTGCTTGCTCAAATCGGGCGGCCATGGCACGAAGCTCTGCAAGCTCCTCCCGATTCGCTTTTTGTCTCAGGTAAAGTCGATCAAAAACTTCGCCCCAAGCGCCGGATGCGCCTGGCACTTCTGCATCGACATCCGATTCCAGCCAACGAGCCAGCCGAAAAATATTGCGCAGATAAAAGGCGAGTATTAAAAGTAACGCGATGAGAATCGCGAAGACCGGCTTGCCAAAGACAAAGCCGATAAAAAGTGCCAGGATTAAAACTGCTAATATCTGCCAGACGGCATTGCGGATCGCATGACCCATCAGACGATCTTCGAGAAACGATAACCGGCACCACGGACTGTCTGAATCAGTTTATCGTGACCGGTCGGCTCCAGTTCTTTGCGCAAACGACGGATATGGACATCGACAGTACGATCTTCGACGTAAACCTGCTCTCCCCAGACATTATTCAACACCTGTTCACGGCTAAATACGCGTTCCGGATTTTGCATGAAGGTACTCCGCCGTAACAAAGCGCGGATACGGGCGATTAATTCCCGGGTGGAGAAAGGTTTTGCCAGGTAATCATCGGCACCGGTGTCCAAACCCTGGATTTTATCCTGCTCCTCGGTTTTCGCCGTCAGCATGATTATTGGCAAGGCGCGTGTTTGCTCCCCCTTCCGGAGACGACGAATAAAATCAATCCCGCTGACACCGGGCATCATCCAGTCCAGCAATACCAGGTCCGGCTCTTCATCCTGGATCAGCTTTTCCGCCTCGTGCGCATTGGCTGCTTCCAGGCAGGCAAAGCCTTCCCTGGTCAACGCCAGCGAGATCATTTCGCGGATAGCACGCTCGTCATCGACAATCAGTATATGTGGATTACTACTACTCATACTTTTTAAAATATGTCACAACTCCATCATATAAGCACAGCGATATGACAAATTTGTTACAACGAGCGTGGCAGCATAACCTCGTTAATCGACACTGTCGTTTAACAATTCACGCTCGTCAGCCAAACCAGCGCCGTTGCAGATTCTTGTGTTGGATGATCGTGGTAGCGATCTCCTCAACCGACATCGCGCTGGTGTTGATAAACGGTATACCCTCGTGGCGAAACAGGGTTTCCACCTTCCTGACTTCGTGTTCACATTGTCTCAGCGAGGCATACTCGCTATCTGGGCGGCGTTCCTGTCGAATTTGCCGCAGGCGTTCCGGGAGAATGCTCAGACCAAAAAGCTTCTGTTTGTGTTCTTTCAGCACCTGCGGCAACCCGTCGTTGCCGAGATCATCT
>JARRJV010000131.1 GCA_037388825.1 Acidiferrobacteraceae bacterium
CGTCGAGATCCTGACCACGACCGAGTACCTGAATCGACAGGCGGGGATCACGCGGGCTTACTTTAGCCGCTTCTCCCCGGTGCCCGATACGCCACTGGAGGCCCATCCCCCCACGCCAGCGGTGCGCGAACACCGGCTGTACCAGGCATCTTTTCTGCTGCGCGATTACGGTTTCCTCAGCGAGGAACTGCCTTTCGACGTGGGTGGCAATCTTCCGCTGGAGGACGACCCCAAGCTGGCCTGGGCACGGGCTAACCTGACTGACACGCCGGTCGAGGTAAACACCGCCGACCGGCGCGACCTACTGCGCGTGCCGGGCATCGGCCCCGTGGGGGTCGACCGGCTGCTGCGAGAGCGGCAGCGGGGACATCTGCGCGATCTGACCGACTTGGGCAAGCTGGGCGTGGTTGCCAAGCGGGCGGCGCCCTTTATCCTCCTCGACGGCCGCCGTCCAGCTCATCAGCTATCGCTGTGGCCGACGTGAGAGCAATTCCCGTGCCCTCTCCTTCATCCTTGGTGGTAAAGAACGGCTCAAACAGCTGTGCCTGTGTTGCCTCTGGGAGGCCCGGCCCGTTATCCGCCACTTCTAGCCGCACCATCTGCCTGGAGGGGAATCGGACGTTTTGATCCTCGTGCTCGTCTTTTATCAGCGCTGTGCGCAACGTCAGCCGGGGCCGGTAAGCCTTATCTTTTGGCGCCTGTGCTGCCATCTGTTTGCCTTTTTTCAATCCTTGCGCAGCGTTGCGTACCAGGTTTAACACGACCTGCTGGATCCGCTGTCCGTCGCAGAGCACTTTTGGTAGGTCAGGCGCCATCTCGCGCACGATTTCAATCTCCCGAAAGTCGTATTTCTGTTTCAGATTGTAGTCGGTCATCGCCAGGCCGAGCGTCTGTTCCACCAAAGTGTTCAAGTCGTGAAGTGAGGGTTTGGAGCTTCTATGAGAAAAGCTGAGGAGATTGGAAACGATCACGGCTGCTCGCTCGCCTGCGGAACGAATGCCCTGCAGGTACTCGAAGATAGCGCGTTCTTGTAGGTAGCGATCCAGTCCAGCGGGATCTATGCCGCAGGCTTGCAGCCGTTCGCGGACGCGGGGCCGTTGCGTGTCAAAGGTCATTTGTAGCATCTGCGCGCTTTGCATCATCGCGCTCAGAGGGTTGTTGATCTCGTGAGCCATCCCCGCAGCCAGCCTGCCTATGCTGGCCATCTTGGCTGACTGACGCACCATCTCCTCGATGCGCACGCGCTCGCTTACGTCGTCGATGTGCAGCACGGCCCCTTCAATATCGTCGGCCGACAATGGGAAGACGTCCACATCGCGGTAGATCATTCCAGATTCGGTGATCGATTGTTCCTTGTGCCGGTGGACCACCTGGCAGCGGCGCAAAGCCTGCTCAAACGGATCGCGGTAGCGGGATAGCTCGGGACAGACCTGCCACAACGGTTTTCCCTGCACCTGCGACGCTGCCTGACCGGTCAGAGCTTCGGCGGCTGGGTTCCATAGGAGCACTCGCCCGTCTACGTCGAGGACGATGAGCGCCGAGGGCATCGAGTTGGTGGTGTTTTGGAGCAAGTGCTGCAAGCGGGCGATCTCGGCGTTTAGCGTGCGCAGTTGGTTGAGTTGGTCGTCGAGTTGCAGGTTGCGCTGCTTGAGATCGTCCAACAGCTGTTCTCGTTCGGCCTCGACCGCCGCCTTTTCGCTTTCGAGCCACAGCTTTTCAAAGCAGCGATTCAGGGTCGCCAGCAGGTAGCGCATATCCAAGGGTTTCTGCAAGTAGTCGTAAGCGCCTTCGTGGATGGCTTCGATCGCGTTGTCCATCGCGGCGTAAGCGGTCATTATGACACACAGGATATCGGGGTTTATCTCCTTGAGTTGGGCGATCAGGTTGATCCCGCTATCACGTCTCAGGCGGATGTCCACTAGGGCCACCTGCGCATCGAGTTGCTGCGCTTTTTCCCTGCCACTTGGGACGTCGTGTGCAATGGCGACCTGATAGCCGCGAGACTCAAGGACGTCCAACAGGCTGAGTGCAAAGTCTGCGTCGTCGTCTACGATCAGTATGCGACCTTGCTTGTGCACGTGGGGGGTCTCTGGTTTCTCACTCTGCATTGTTGGTTTCCTTCCTCGTATGGGCCAAATGCTCTACTGCACCGAGCAGATCTCGGGGGTCGAAGGGCTTTCTCAGCACCCCACTGACCGATAGCGATCGCAACTTGTTCACATCGTCGGCATATTCGTCAAAGTAAGCCGTGACGATAAGGGTCGGGACTGCGTGCCCTGTTCGCTTAAGTTCAAGATAAGTTTCCAGCCCGCTCAATATCGGCAGGCGAAGGTCGAGAATCAAAACGTCTATGCCGTTTGAGCGGATGCGCTCGATCGCTTCCCGGCCATTCGTGGCGACAAAGACTGTATAACCCGCATCTACCAACAGGTCCTTGACGCTTTCTACGAAATCCGGATCGTCGTCCACGATCAGAATACCATCGGGCCTGATTTTTTCGATCATTCTGA
>JARRJV010000132.1 GCA_037388825.1 Acidiferrobacteraceae bacterium
AACAACTCGACCCACAAAAAATTGTCCAAAGGAGTCTAAACATGGCACGAAAACTGATTTGAATATCCATGCCAACTTTCCGGTTTATTTGCATCCTTCCTGCAGCTGATTCCAACTGCTCTCCCCGGTACCGGCGATTCCCCTCATTTCACCAGAAACAGAAAAATTCCGCTGCATAAGCTCATCGTCTTCCTGCTCTCGATGACTGTCAGCGGCAAACACCGCGGCGTCGACGGCAAACTTGGCGAGTTCTTCAAACAGGCCCGTCGCAGCGGGCTGTGGCCAGAGGCCGAGGCGGCTCATCGCAGCGCTGTCACCAAGGCGCGCAGCAAACTCCCGTGGGAGGTGCTGCAATCGATTCATCAAGGTGCCGTGCAGCTGGCGTATGAATGTTGGCCCGACACGCCTGAGTCGACCTGGAATGGATTCAATGTCATCGCCTTCGACGGGTCGAAATTTACGCTGCCGGCCTCTGCTGAACTGCGCGAGGTGTTCGATCCTGAAGCAGGGCTCGATAACCCCGGCAAAGGCCATTATCCGCAATGCCTTGTCTCCACGGCCTATGATGTCTTTCGCCGCATTCCCGTCGCTCGGACCATTATGCCGATCCATCAAGGCAGTGAGCGCGAAGAGGTCAAGCAAATGCTCCCATACATCCCGTCAAAGAGCATCCTGCTGTTCGATCGTGGCTACCCGAGCTTCGATCTCATCAAATATCTGGACAAGCATTATGATGGCTTCTACTTGTTTCGCTGTCCCGCCTCTTCCACCTTCCCGGCAGTCGAACGCTTTGTTCAATCCGGAGACAGAGAGGGCATCGTCTGGATCGATCCGACCAGTTCCTTCCTCAGCAGCCAGCCGCAGCAGCAGCGTGACGAGGTGACCCCGATCATGCTCCGTGCAATACGTCTCGAGAGCCCAGACGGCACTGTCTCAGTGTTGCTCACCGGCCTCATCAATACGACCGCCTTTTCCGCCGACAGTATCATCGATCTCTACTTCCGTCGCTGGCAGATTGAGTCGTACTATCGCGACGAAAAATGTTTCCTCGGCCTCGAGTCGTTCCACAGCAGAACCGAAAACGGCATCCGCCAGGAGCTGTTTGCCGTTATGATCATGAGCGTCATCGCTCGCCTCATGATGGTGTTCGAGCCGACCCCATGCCCACAACACAAGTCACGCCCGCAGTTCAAGAACGCCGTCATGGCACTGGCCTCCGATGCCGCCATGCTGGCTTCCGAGAACCCGGAAATGGCCATCGCCATCTTCTGGGAAGTCCTCGATGAAATCGCCCGTGTCCGCTATTACCCCCCGAAAAAGCCACGACCACCCCAGCCGCGCGTGTGCAAGGAGAGCATCAACAAGTGGAAGCAACGCAGGGCCGAGAAGTTGGCTGAGGCTTAAGTCAACAGCATTTCGCGCCGAGCAAAGCTCGCCGCATCTTGCGGGGTGAAAGTCCCCGTCGGGTAAGGGCTAGCCCCCCACCCGTATTGAGTCTTGCGCCCGAGGCGGAGCAAAGGAAGGCGAACAAGACGGGCGAAGCGTAGACAGAGAATCCTGTAGGCCGTAGGGGTGACGCGCACCCTGAAGTGCTGGTACAGCTTCGAGATTGATCGTTTCGGATGCCGAGGGGTTAATGCTCCACCGAAGGCAACACGGAAGCACCCGAAAAGGCGAGGGTGTGGAGATCCGCCGGAGTCCTCAGGCCGTGGCATGCAGGAAGAGATGAGGTGAAGAACTCGGGAAGCCCCGACCGGCTCCCACCTGGAGAAGCATGAACGTAAGACTTACTGATATTGAGGCACCGAAGGGGAAACCCGGAAACGGAACTATGCAGCGATCTAAGCGGACATTGCGGAGACCAGGAGACGGGCAGGCGCCGAGCCGGATGCCGCCGGGGTGTCTTATCAGGCATAGTACTCAGAGCATGGGAAAGCCATGAACAAGGGGAAGGACCTGACGGAAGTACGTAGCTCGCAAAGGTCACTCGTCCCGGACAAAGCAGGGCCGGAAATAGACGAGCCAACCTCCCTGCGGGGAATAGCCATCAAGGCGAAGATCGACAAGCGACATCGGTTTCAGAACCTGTATCGGTGTCTGGATGAAGAGCTGTTGCACGATGCCTGGCGGGGCCTCAATAAGAGTGCAGCCGGTGGTGTGGACGAAGTAACGGCACAAGCCGCAACATCCGGAGATTGGTCGAACGACTGAAAACCAAGCGATACCGTGCCAAGCTGGTACGCCGCGTCTACATACCCAAGGAGAACGGCAAGCAACGTCCACTTGGTATTCCGGCATTGGAGGACAAACTGGTGCAATTGGCCTGTGCAAAAGTGCTGACGGCCATTTACGAGCAGGACTTTCTGGATTGCAGTTACGGATACCGAGAAGGGCGAAGCGCACACGATGCGATCGCGGAACTGACCAAAGAACTCCAGTTTGGAGGTTACCATTACGTTGTAGAAGCAGACATACGTGGCTTCTTTGACCACATGGATCACGACTGGATCTTAAAGATGTTGGCGCATCGCATCGACGACCGAGCCTTCGTGGGATTGATCCGCAAATGGTTGAAAGCCGGAATATTGGAAACGGATGGACAGGTTGTCCACCCGGAAACGGGGACCCCGCAAGGGGGCATCGTATCTCCGGTGCTGGCGAATCTCTACCTGCACTATGCGCTGGACCTCTGGTTCGATCGCATAGTCGGCCGACACATTCGCGGCAAGGCGGTGATGATCCGCTATGCCGATGATTGGGTCTGCGCCTTCCAGAACGAAGAGGATGCGCAGCGGTTCTATCGGACACTACCCCAACGGTTGAAGAAATTCGGCCTGGAAGTGGCCGAAGAGAAAACGAAGTGCCTGCACTTCAGTCCGACCCGATTGGGGAAGGGCTGCCGCTTCTGCTTTTTAGGGTTCGAGTTTTACTGGGACAAAGACCGAAAAGGATTGCCTCGGGTTAAGAGGCGCACGGTTCCCAAGAAACTCCAAGGCGCCTGCCGACGGATCAAGACGTGGATCAAGGAGAACCGGCACCTGCCGAAGGGCGAGTTCGTCCGCGGACTCAATCGCAGGCTCAAGGGGCACTACAACTACTACGGCGTTATCGGCAACAGCCGCTCGCTTAATCGCTTTTACCGGTGGGCCATGGCCTGTACGTTCAAATGGCTCAATCGGCGAGGCGGGAAACGGAACAGCTTTACATGGGACGTTTTTTGGCGCGCGGTCAGTCGTGGGTTGTTTCACCCGCCACGTATTGTGGTCAGGTCGAATCGCAGATTGCTCGCTTAAGTTCTTGCCTTGCGCGACGCGAGTACAACCGAGGAACCGGATGCGGGAAAACCGCACGTCCGGGTCTGGGCAGGGGGCGCCGGGTAACCGGCGTTCCTACTGCGAGAGAGCCTCACCCCCTCGCATCCGAGGGGTCGTTCCACAACGAACATGAGGCGACGTGATCATGTCAACATCATCCGAGTACGATTTCAAGCAGAACTACCAGACGCATCTCAAACACCTTCGGCTCAAGGGGCTGCAGCCGAAGACCATCGAAGCCTATTCGCGGGCGATCCGGTGCATCGGCGCCTGGTTCGATTATCAGATCGATGATCTGTCGGAGCAGCAACTGACCGACTATTTCAGTAAGCGGCTCGACACCCATTCCTGGAGCGCGGTCAAGCTCGATCTGTACGGGCTCAAGTTCTATTACACCCATGTGCTGCACAAACCGTGGGTGCATGTGAATCTGATCAAGCCGCCGAAGACTCGACGTTTGCCCGATATCGTCACCATCGAGGAGGCGCAGCGGTTGTTTATGGCCACCCGGATGGTGAGCTATCGGGTGTTCTATTTCACCGTCTACAGCCTGGGGCTTCGACTCGGCGAAGGGCTGCGTCTGCAGGTGGGCGATATCGATGCCCATCGGCAGCGCGTTCATATCCGCGATTCGAAAGGCAACAAGGATCGTTTGGTTCCGCTGCCGGAGACGACCCTGGATCTGTTGCGCCGCTTCTGGCGAGTCCATCGTAACCCGGTACTGCTGTTCCCGAATCGGCACGGCGGACTGAAGGCGGCGTATCGGGCGACCACGCCGCTCGATCGTGGCGGCGTGCAGAATACGCTGCGCACCGTGGTGGCCGAGTGCGGGATGGTCATCAATGCGCTGATGAACGCCTTTCGCATCGAATGGGGGGCAATCAAATGATCCTGCTGTCATCGATCATTCAGATGTTCGAGGCCGATTTCCTGGCGCAATACCAGGACGCGATCCTGCCGAGTCAGCGTCAGGCGCTGGCCGCCATGAAAACCTGCCGGACTTCGCTCAGCCCTTTGATGCTGGCGCAATGCAGCGAGTGTGACCATCAATGCTTCGTGCCCCACTCCTGCGGTCACCGCAATTGTCCGCACTGCCAGAACCATGAAAGCCAGCAGTGGCTGCAGCGCCAGCTGAACAAGCAGGTGCCTGCCGAGTATTTTCTGTTGACCTTCACTCTGCCGCAGGCGCTGCGGTCATTGAGCTGGCACCATCAACGGGTCCTCTATTCCCTGCTCACCCGCTGCAGTTGGGAGACGGTCAAAACCTTTACCGAGAACGATAAACAACTGCAGGGAACAGGCGGGGCCATCACGGTCTTGCACACCCATTCGCGCCGCCTCGATTATCATCCGCATGTCCATCTGGTAATGCCCGGGGCGGCGATCGATGCCGGCCACCGGCTGTGGCGAACCAAGCGCGGCAAAGGCAAGAAGGCGTCGGGCTATCTGTTCAACCACAAAGCACTGGCCAAGGTCTTCCGCGCAAAGATGCTCGATGCCATCACCCAGGAAGGCCTTGCACTTCCGGCGATGCTGCCCGCCACGTGGGTGGTGGACGTCAAATCGGTCGGCACCGGCGAGAAGGCGTTGATCTATCTCGGGCGTTATCTGTACCGCGGCGTCATTCAGGAAAAGGATATCGTCGCCTGTCAAAACGGGCAGGTGACCTTCCGTTACCAGGACGGCAGAGCCAAAAAGAGGCGAACACGAACGGTCTCCGGTGCAACATTTCTCTGGCTGTTCCTGCAGCACGTCTTGCCCAAGGGGTTTCGCCGCGCCCGCAACTTCGGTTTTCTGCACTCCAACAGCAAACGCCTGATCGCGTTGATCCAATGGCTGTTCCGACTGCGTCCGCCTCAAGCGCAGCCGTCGGACCTGCCACGGCCCCGGCTCACCTGTTCTTGCTGCGGCGCCACCATGGCGATCGTGAAAACGCGGATGCCACGCATGGTGCCCTCCTCACTACCGGCGCCTGCCGGCTAACGCGGGCGGAGCAACATGTGATGTAACCCAGCCCCTACAACCTGAAGGGTTGGCGATCGGTGCCATCAAGCCGAGGGGCGCGCTCGGCCAAAATACCGGTACAATACACACAGAAACGCCCCGAAACACCCATTTCCTGCCGATCTCGCTGCAACGGCGACAATCCGCGCTTGTTGGAGGGACAGCCTGCGCTCACCAGGTCTCTACAACGAGCGGACTTCGAAAAGATATTTTCTTAGTATAAGGTCTCCGACCCAACCATCCCCGGGCTCGTCCAACAAACGGTTCAGATCGTGGTTCGCTCTGCTCACACGATCTAACCTTATTC
>JARRJV010000133.1 GCA_037388825.1 Acidiferrobacteraceae bacterium
CTGATGCTGATAAGTTGTCGTTAGTTTTGTTCCATTGCATATTTCCTGAGGACTCAACCTTGTAATCTTTTGACGGCTAAAAACTCATCGAGTAAGTCCAACCCAAATCTATGAAGATGTATCCGCCATCACTTGTTTGAGTCAGGTTGGATGCGAATTCAGAATTTCCACCATAGGATTTTTGCCATTCGAGGGCAGGAGCTGAAACAGACGCGCTGCTTGAGTTTTGTGAGAATACAATTGGTAAAGACTCACTGCAAAGCACAATGGCGGCAATGAGCAATGCAGCAGATTGCTTATTCACGCTGATACCTGAAATTACAGGGTTGTTTCTGTGATTAAAGCGTTCTCGTAAAGATTTCTTGACTCAAAGTTTCTTGACTAAGCTCGTTTTATGTTTACTTGTGTCTGTAGAGTATGAGTTAAAGTATAATACCTATGCTTTTTGGACAATGCGATACCTGACCGGGGTAACTCAACGCTTTCTAACAACCGCTTTCGTTGCGGAAAAGGCGTTCTGCTTCACTTTTTGCCATGCCCTTCAGCAATAACCGCTTTTGTCTTGAAGTGGCACCTGAAACCAGTTCAACATTTGTGTGGAAGAGTTTTGAGAGGGCTTTCAATAGTTCCTTGTTGACTTTGCCTTTGACGGGTTCTTCGGTGCATCGAACTACCACCTCGCCTCCTTCGAGGAGCACTTCGAACTTCGGGGATTTAGGTTTCACGAAAACCTCGAGGATTGCGCCGTCTTTCGTGTCTTTCACGTTCATGCGGTTGCGCACTCGGTCTCCGCGTCAAGTCCTAAAGCCCAACTGAACTTCTTACGTAACGTTGCGGGATAAAACTTCTCCAAGTCAAAATCCACTTTTCGAGCCCACTTCACGTATGCGGTCGGGTCAATGTACGACTTGAGCGACGTGCCCAGATTGTACTCTTTCGTGCGCTTTGTTAATGTTATGTCGAACTCTTTCTTTTCAATGCGGGTTTCCAGGGACACAGTTTTTTTGCCTTCCGCCTTCTTCTGCTCCAACTGCGCTTTCATTTCCTTGAGTTGGTCCTCTTTCTTGGCTAACCGCTCCTCAAATTTCGCTGGAACCTTGCGCTTGTGGTTAGCGACTTCAGCCACTTTCAAATTCGCCATTTTCGCCGCGTATTTCTTTACGTAAACTGGGTCTTCCTTTGTCACTGGGCTTTTGGCTAACTCTTCTTTCACGGTTTTTGTGCACCGCCACGTTCGGAAAACTTTGGCGGTTAACCCCGGCATTTTCTGGGAAAGAAAACGTGAAACCTTCTTGGAGTCAATGCCTTCGAAAAGGTATTCCTTGCTGTTTTCTGCGTAGTGCTCTATGTTTCTGATGACTGAGGCGGGAGCCTTCACGCTTTTTTCCCATCTGACGCAGTCTTTTCCTAAAAAGTCAAAGTGTAACGTATCACCTTCGATCTTGATGTGCTCTGCGCGCAACGTGATTGCGCCTACGGTGTCGGCTTCGTCAGGGTCTTTTTCGTCGCCCACCCTCATGTTCGGCTTGAGGATAAGCCAGCATACCGTGGCGACCTTGCGTTTCGTTTCGTCTTTAGCGTCCAAGTTCTTCATTACGTGACGTTCAACAGACTTGATGTTCCTGCCAAGCTTCTCTGCTTTCTTGAATTTTTCTTTTTCACGGTTCTGCTTAATGAAAGCCGTGTCGCTAAACCAGACGTACTTGATTTTCCCAGTGAGCTTGTCAGTCCACTTGGCAACGTACATCTTGTCAGGCTCCCAAACAATTTCCTTCCAGTTTCCAGTCGGCTTCGGGCTGTCGGGAGAAAGGTTAAGAGTTATGTCTTCCTCGCAGGGTCCTTCCTTCCATTTTCCTCGGCGTGGGTGGTCGCCGCGACCTGCAAATAAGCATGAGGGTTCAGCGGTCCAGTTGGCTATCTCCAGCTTTTTCCCGTTAACTATGGCGTAACCGTACTTTTCTTTCCGTTCCAAGCGGGCAGCCTTGCGTTCCGCAGCCAACTTCTTTTTCTCCTCTTTGCTCATGCTCTCTTTCTTCTGTTTTTCCCTCAAAAATTCTTCCATGAAGTTTTTTTCGAAAACCTCGTCGGGCGGGGTGGTAATGGACCATGTTTTACGTATCCAAGCGATAGCCATCTGCTCGCTTTTCGGGGTCAACGGGATTTTTTGTCCTTCAACTTTTATGTTGAAACCTTTATGGTCGTAAACGGGAACGTATATTCCGTTGTGCTTCAGGCTCTTCATAACTTGCTTCATTTGTCAACCTTCCCAGAGCGCATTGAGCTCCACATTTATGATTTCTTTTGTCGGGTTATACGTTAAACTTCACTTTTCAGTCTTTCCGTTACTTAAAAACTTTTAACAGCCAATTAACGTTAACCGCCTGCGATTAAAGCAGAGTTTTCCTTGAAGCCCTTGTCTGCTGCAGTTTCTTGTAAAGCTGCTCTACATGTTTACGTTCGACGTAGCCTTTGTGGGGGCGGAAGCCGCCTGAGAAGCCACCAGGAATATGCATAAGCTCGTGAATCAAGGTTCTCTCCTTGTCTTCAGGGGACATTTTGTCGTAAATCTCTGAGATAACCTCGATCGTGTAGGACGGCGGAATATTCAGCACGCCCTGCCAAAGTCTATCTAAACCGTGAATACGTGCAATTGTGCGTTTGGCTTTGGAGCCTTTGCTTCTAACGCAGAAAACAAATTGGGGCACCACATGGAAAAACTCCAAGTCGGAAGCGATGGCATCCACCTGTTTTTTTATGTCCGGCGCGTCATAGTATTTGATGGGCAAAGCATCACACCTTCAGGTTCAACACGTGAACAGGGGTTTTCCAAGTTAAAAAAGTTAAAGGTTCACCATCTGATTAGGGTTTTTTCTTTGTGGGAACTGGAGGAGTGCTTGGAGGTTATAGAGAACAGTTTCCTTTCATGATTTTTGTTTTTTGTGTTTCGTTTTGGGGTGATTATGCAAAACTTTATTACGTCGCCTAACATTCAGCATTCGTAAAAGGTTGAAGAATATGAAATTCGGCACATACGTATTTGAGCCAAAGAAAGCGGAAGGCTTTGACTTTCATCTATTTCGTGTGAAACCTGAAGTCGGCAGGCGGTTACCCCCAATGCCAGACATGCACAGCAACGTCGCAATTTTCGGAGACAACGTTACCGCCCGCAATCATCCAGACTGGATTTCACAATCAGCTCTCGGTCCATCATGGAGAACAAACGACAACTTTAACGTGCGCTGGGACGTCCTCTGCCACACGCAACCTGAGCACAGAGAAGA
>JARRJV010000134.1 GCA_037388825.1 Acidiferrobacteraceae bacterium
CAGTCCTTGCGGGCGGCGATAAAGGCGCAGGTATCGCGGATGGCGCATTCATCGACCTCGGTGTAGCGGCCCAGCGCGTAGCGGGCCACCTCCCGCCAGATGTCGGGCCGTGACTCTTTCTTCTCGTGCGCCGCATAATGGACCAGCACCGCTTGTTTGCGCTCCTCCAGGCGACCGTAGCCGGCCGGTGCAGCGACGGGCGTCACCTTGTGAATATCGAACGCGGTGGACGTCAGTGGTTCCCCGTGTTTGGCCAGCCAGCGGCAAAGGATCTGATAGTCGCCATCGGCCAGTTCCGCCCCCTGGCACAGGTTCACCGCGCCGGCGGCGGTCGGCGCGGCCTCACGCAGCGTCTCGCCGGCCTTGGAGAGCAGCGATACCTCTACCCGCGCACCGCTCTCTGGCGCGACGCCCAGCGTGAGACCGACCGCGTGCTGCGGGTAAAAGACGTCGCGTGCCAGGCGCAAGCTGGACAGCTCCTCCTCCACTCGAACGCGCGCCTCGAACGGCAGCTCATCGCCCAGTGGAACGCGCGCCGTCGCGGCGCTATCGACGATCTCCAGACGGCAGCCCACCTGTGCCATCCGCGCCAGCCGGAACAGGCCGACGGTCACCACGTTCTCGCCAGGCTGCAGGGCGGCCTCAAAATCGTAGATAAAGAGATACTCGCGATCTACCACGACGCCCTCGGTATCGTAGACGATCTCCCCATTGATGACCACCACGGCACGCTGCGAAAGCCCGGCGAGCAGCCGCCAATGCCTCAGACCCGGCGTATCGGGCGTCACCACCGTGGAGAGGAATGCGGCCCCCAGGTGGTTGGAGATGTTGTAGGTGCCCCAGGAGAGATACTTTTCCGGGCGCCGCACCAGGCTCCAGCGGGCCGCCTGCCCGCGAAACGTGGCCTCGTCGCCCTCGCGCGGGCTGGCGGCGAGGATAGGCCCGGCATCCTCCACGATCTCGGCCATCGCTGCGCGACCCACCGTCGCCCCTGGTCTCTCAAAGAACGTCAGCCCTTCCACCCGGGCCGAGAGGTCCTTGTAAAAAGGCCCCAGGATCAGCCAGGGTTTGATGATCTCTCCGGCCTGCACCTGGCGGGTCAGCTTGTCGTTGCTGCTCATTGCGCTCCCTCCATCGGATAGCAGCATTCGTTCTGCACGACCCACATCAACCAGCGCATGCGCCCCACCCCGGTACCCGCGGCAAGAGACCCCGCCGTGGTCACTTGCAGGCCGCCGCTTGCGCCGGCCTTTTTGTAGTCGTCGATCACGCGCTGGCGAATCTCCTCCGGGCTGCCGTTGCGCAGCAGGAACGGAGGCATCTGCCCATGGATGTAGGCGTCGGGCATCTTTTCGCGGATCAGGCCCACATCGACCTCTGGCCCGTAGTTGACCACGCGGATGCCCAGCTCGTATTGCTGATCGAGCAGGTGGCCCATCGCGCTATCCGAGTGTTGGTAGCGGCGGGCATCGCCGGGGGCCAGCGCGTTCAGCACCTTTTCCAGCACTGGGAAGCAGTACTTGCGGTACAATTTGGGGCTGAACAGCGCGCAGTTGTCGTCGGTGATCCACCAACCGGGCTCGTCGTTCTCGCTGAACGCGCGCAGGATTTGGTTGAATTCGACCATCTTTTCAGCGAGAATATCGCGAAAACGGGCCATCAGGTCGGGATGGTCGTACAGCCACAGCAGCAGCGTCGTCGGTTCGATCACCGAAGTCATGATCGTCGCCGGGCCGCGGCTGCCCGTGCCCAGCTTGGGCAGCGGCTTGCCCGCCGCCTTGCGCCGCTCCCACTCCTCCAGGTACGCCTCGGGGAGGCTCCACTCACGCATATCGAGTCTTGCCGCCAAGGAACCATTCCTGCGCGAAGCACGTATTTGAACAGATTTTCGATGCGTTTGGGCTGATGCTCCCAGGTGTCTTCATCGAAAAAAGATCGGCCCACGTACTCTCTTGTGATCTGGTTGACCTGCCCGTGCAGCTCGTCGCGGTAGGCCCTGTCCTGATAGTAGCGCAGGGTCGAAGGGACGTCCATGAATTCGAAAATCCAATGGTCATCGGGAGAGAAGGAGAGCGGGCAACGCGGCTTGGCAGCTGTGAACTCTCGGCACAGTGCGTTTTCTTCCCAGAACGCCTCGATGTCCAGCTCTTGGGTCAAGGCCATGAAATCTTGTTCGATAATAGCCATACGTTCCTCACAGGAATCGGAGCGGCAGAGAGGCATCGGACTTTTGTCCGACTACCGCCTCGGCCGCTCCGCTCACTTGAACTCTGCAGTGGCGATCCCGCATCCAAGTCGGCGCGACAAGGCCAGGCTGGATCTCAGGAGGCAGCGAAGCACCGCACCAGATGGTCCGGCTCAACCTCGACGAGGGTCGGTTCCTCCAGGTTACACTTGCCAGCTATCGCCGCGTCACAGCGGGGATTGAACGAGCAACCATGCGGCAGTGCATACGGATCAGGCACCATGCCACGGATGGATGCCAGCCGCCGCCGGTCGCGCGTCCTTTGACCCAGACGCGGGATGGACTGTAGCAGCGCGCGTGTGTAAGGATGCTGAGGGTTGTGGAAGATGGTGTCTACGTCCGCCTGCTCGACGACCTTGCCCATGTACATCACCGCCACCTCGTCCGCCATCTGGGCGATGACGCCCAGATTGTGGGTGATGTACATGATGGCCATGCCCAACTCGTCCTGCAGTCCACGCATGATCTTTAGTATCTGCGCCTCGGTGGTGACGTCGAGCGCGGTGGTGGGCTCGTCGGCGATCAGCAGGCTGGGATGGCACGAGAGGGCCATGGCGATGATACAGCGCTGGCGCATACCGCCGCTCAGCTCGTACGGATACTGTTCCAGCGTGCGCGTAGGCTGCGGCATCCCTGCCAGGTCGAGCACCTCGATCGCTTGCTTCTTGGCCTCTTCCTTGCTCACGTCTTGGT
>JARRJV010000135.1 GCA_037388825.1 Acidiferrobacteraceae bacterium
GGCCATCAAGAACACCGACATCGCCGAGGAGCTGGCCCTGCCCCCGGTGAAGATCCACTGTTCGGTCCTGGCCGAGGACGCCATCAAGGCGGCCATTGAGGATTATCAGGGGAAGCACGGTGCCGCGGAGCGACGCACCGCCTGAACCGGATTGATTCCCTCTCCAGTCCGCAGGAAACGCGACTGGACCTGCCGCCGGCCTGCCCAGGCCGGCTTTTTTGTGTGTGCTATTTGCGGGAAGCGGCGCTGAATCTCCGGTAGCGGTTGATCAGGCCATTGGTGGACGCATCGTGGGCACGGGTGTCGCTGTCCGCAGTCAGTTCCGGATACACCTTCTGCGCCAACTGCTTTCCCAGTTCGACACCCATCTGATCGAAGGAATTAATGTCCCAGATCACACCCTGTACGAACACCCGATGTTCGTACAGGGCAATGAGCGAGCCCAGCACCCGTGGCGTCAGCTTGCGATAGAGGATCGTGGTACTCGGCCGATTGCCCGGGAACAGCTTGTGCGGCATCAGGCGCTCGACCTCGTCGGCGGCAAGTCCCGCGGCTTCCAGTTCTGCGCGCGCCTCGTCCCCGGTGCGACCCCGCATCAGGGCCTCGGTCTGCGCCAGGCCGTTCGCCATCATGATTGTCTGGTGTTCACCGGGGGAGTCGAAGGTCTCCAGCGGCGCGAGAAAGTCCGTGGGTACGAGGCGTGTGCCCTGATGGAGTAGCTGAAAAAAGGCGTGCTGACCCTTGCCGCCGACTCCGCCCCATAAGACCGGGCCGGTCGGCACTTCCACCGACAGGCCACCACGGGTTACACGCTTGCCATTGCTTTCCATATCGAGCTGCTGCAGGTAGTCGGGCAACAAGGCCAGATGCTGCTCATAGGGAAGCACCGCATAGGTATCAGCGGCAAAGAAATCGTTGTACCAGATTCCCAACAATCCAAGGATGAGCGGCAGGTTGCGCTCCGGGTCGGACTCCTGGAAGTGAACATCCATCTCGAAGGCGCCGGTAAGCAGTTCCTCAAATCGATCCATGCCGATGGCGAGGGCGATGGGCAGTCCAATGGCCGACCAGAGGGAATAGCGTCCGCCAACCCAGTCCCAGAACTCGAACATGTGTTCAACATCGATCCCAAAGGCCTCGACCGCATCCCGGTTCGTCGACAGGGCAACGAAATGCTTCGCGATCGCTTTTTCATCACCGGCCGCGGCCAGAAACCAGTCACGCGCGGTGTGCGCATTGGTCAGCGTTTCCCAGGTAGTGAAGGTCTTGGACGCAACGACAAACAGAGTGGTGTCGGCATCGAGGCCCGCCAGGGTGTCGGCGATGTCACTGCCCTCGACATTGGCGACAAAATGGAGATTCAGTCCCGGCTGGCGATATGGTCGCAGTGCCTCGGTAACCATGGCCGGACCCAGATCGGATCCGCCAATGCCGATGTTGACGATGTCGCGTATCGGCTTGCCCGTATAACCCGTCCAGCTACCTGCGCGAACGGCATCGGAGAACCTGCGCATGCGCTCAAGCACGGTACGGATCTCCGGCATAACGTCCTTGCCATCGACATATACGGGTCGGTCCGAACGATTACGCAGGGCGGTATGCAAGACGGCGCGGCCTTCCGTATTGTTGATCGCAGTGCCGTCGAACATGCGCCGGGCCCAGGCGTCCACCTCGCGGTGACGCGCAAGCTCGAGCAGCAAGGGAAGGGTTTCATCCGTAATGCGATGCTTGGAAAAATCCACAAGCAGATCGTTGAACTCGATGGAAAACCTGTCAAAACGCGAGGGATCTTCGGCAAACAGATCGCGCATGTGCAGACCGGCAACCTCGTCGCGAATTTCTTCAGGGCTGGCGGGCAATCGAAAGAAACGAAAGCAATGCCACGGCCGCGGTTTCAATCCGGAGGATTCCGTCGCCCAGACTCAGCGGAACGGCCCCGGCGGCTTGCGCCTCCTCGGCTTCGGCCTCGGTGAACCCGCCTTCGGGTCCAACCAGTATCGTAACCTGCTCCATCGATTCGGACTGCGCCAGGACCCGCGCCGGTTTCTCGCCGCCGGGGCGGGCGAGCCAGACGGTATGATCGGCAGCATGAATTGCCGTGGCCAGCGATACCGCGGGCAGAATCTTCGGCAGGTATGCGCGACGACTCTGCTTGCAGGCCTCGACACAGGTGCGCCGCCAGCGCTCGCTCGCGCGCGCGGAGGCCTTGACGATGCTGCGCTCACATTGGAGCGGGGCGAAACTGGCCATCCCCAGCTGCGTGGCCATATCCAGCATGACGGACTGGCGATCCCCCTTGGGCAGGGCGCTGGCCAGATGCACTACAGGCCGCGGGGCCACGACACGTTGGACATTGCCGAGCTCCACCTCGACCTCACGGCCGCGAGCACCGATATCAACAATCGTCGCGCTCGCCATCCGGCCGAGACCATCGAACAGGCACACGGCCTCGCCGCTATGCAGGCGGCGCGCACCGGACGCATGGCGCGCCTCTTCGGGATCCAGTTGCACTCGACCGCCTTCGGCAAACTCGTGGGGATGATAGAACCAGGGCAGCGCGAACTGAGTCGATACGATTCCGCTTTGTCCGGTCACGTTCTTACTTCTGTTCATCGTCGGATGCAGGTCCACCGTTTCGACAAAGGTAGACATCATACCGCACCAGCTTGCCTGCCTGACTGAAGTCGGGTCTCCCCGCCAGGGGCGCGGCATGGGACGGCCGCTTCACAACGACACGCTGGCGCGCCCAATGCCGGGCAATCGTCAACAGTTCTCCGGCATCCTCGTCCTCGCCCACCAGGTCACGAAGTATACGCATTTCCTTTCTGGCCAGCGCGGATCGCCGACGTTTTTCCGGAAACATGGGATCGAGATAAATTACTTCCGGTGAAAGATCCTTCAGTGCCAGACGGGCATCGGCACAGCGCACGCGCAGCTGCCCGGCCAGTTTCTCGCCACCGCCCGCGCGCCGCAGTGCGTCTTCCAGAAGCGCGCTCAGGACTGGCGATCGCTCCAGGGCCAATACCTCATGGCCCAAAACCGCCATGCGATAGGCATCCTGTCCCAGTCCGGCGGTGGCATCGACCACCGTGTGCCTGCCCTTGCCGAGGGCGCGCGCAAGGGGTTGTCGACCGGACCGGTCGGCGGGTTTCGATCTGAGCACGACGGTCACCGGCTTGAGACGGGAGTGGATACAGTCACGAAGGGCGAGCCGCCCATCGATATACTGAAGCGCATAATCGGCCCGGACGCAGGCAGCGTCTGCGCTAACGAGCGGCAAACCCAGACGCTCGACAAGTGCGCGCAACAATGATCCGTTAACTTTATCTTCACCTGCGGCAATGACCACGCGCGCTGCGGGTTTGGAGTCGTGTTCCGGACTCGTCATAATAAAGCGCTCTGGTGAAATTCAACTTCGACGATCAAGAACAATCCATCCCATGAAATTCCGTCTTCTCGAAAACACCAATATCGAAGTCAGTGTCATCTGTCTCGGCACCA
>JARRJV010000136.1 GCA_037388825.1 Acidiferrobacteraceae bacterium
GTTTGCATGGGCGGCCCCTCGTCAAGAAAGATACGCACATAGCCTTCCGGCTCAGCCATGGAGAGAGCGCGCGCAAGGTCTGCCTGCGCTTTCTGTGTATCGCCCCGGCGCAGAAAGGCAAGGCTGCGCAGGATGCACAGCTCAAGCACAGCGCCGAACCGGCCGCTCGCGTCAATTCTGCAACGGCTTCATCGGGATTGCTCTGAGCGAGCGTCACCCTGGCCCCGGTGAGGGCCACCCTCTCTCTGATCAATCCTCTATCTTGCTCTGCCAGGCGTGCCGCCGCCTCAACGCATCGTGTTGCCTCGGTCAGCGCTCCTTGCCGGACCAGTATTTTTGCCCTGAGCGCCAATAGTTCAGCTCTCCACAAGGGGGATGGCGGCTCGCCCAAAGCAGCTTCCGCCTCTTGCACGGCCGCTAGCGCGCTGTCAGCATCGCCTTGCGCTTGCCTCAGACGCGCCAGCGCTGGAGCCGCGTTCAACACCGCGTCAAAACGCCCGCTCCACTTACCTAGCTCGATTCCCCGGGCCAGGCGCGCTTCTGCGGCTTCCAGTTCGTTGTGCTCCAGGTATACTTCGCTCATCCTCAGATGCAGGATCCCGGCCACCGGCAAACGAGCCATTCCCTGCCCCTCAAGGTAGCTCAAGGCTGCCCGGCATGCTTGGTCCGCCGCTTGCAAACGCCCCAGCAGCCAAAATATCCCAATCTGACGGTGAGTCATCCCCGCCACGCCGGCGGCGTTTGCCCCCAGGCGACTCCAGCGGATGGTTTCACCATAGGCGTCGCCGGCTTTCACCGGATCCCCTGCACCATCGCAGGCTGACGCCAGTGCAAATTCTCAGGAGTCAGGTGGAGAGCGCGTTCGGCAAAGACGATCACGGCTTCAAATTATTGTCATAGCGGGCAATAATTGACCGCATAGCGGCAAGATGCGCGGGTAAATCAGCATGAAGTGCGTCATCTGCGCCCAATTCTTCAGCCTGCTTGTTTAGCGCATTCTCCGCATCAGCCAGATACGGCTCGATCGCGCCAATCTGGCTTCTAAACCAGAGTACCCAGCAATAGGCAAGGCTAAGCAGCGCGCTGTTCTTGACCATGTCTCTGGGCAGGGCTTCCAGCCAAGACCACACGGTTTCGATCTCTCCTTTGTTCACCGTGTGGTACCAGTTCTTTGCAATCAGGTCTGCGGCCCGGGCATAGTCTGGGGCGGAGAGCGCATAAGTCACGGCGTCGGCAACTTGTGCCCCTCCTGCTCGCACCATGCGGCGGCGCGTGCCAGCAGCCGTGCGACCCGTTTGGGTTCCGACTGATCAAGCCGTGCGCGTAATAGATCGGCAAAGAGGTGGTGATAACGGTACCAAATCCGCTTATCATCCAGAGAAACCAGGAAAAGGTTGGCTCGTTCCAGGTATTCCAAAATGGAGAGTGATTGGTTCTTGAATCCTTCGTCATCAGCCAGAACAGCATCGCACAGGGGGGCGACTTTTGGCGGCTGGCCGGCCAAAACTTCTTCCAGCAGATAATCCAGAATGTAGCGGTTGGTGCCGGAGAAACCTTCGATAAACCCGGTTACATCTTTACGATTGTGCATAGAGAGCGTGCCTTGTAACCGTGTTGCCGCCGGTGACGCTGATGCCTACAGTGTGACTGACCAAAATCGTATTGGTCAAGGACACTTCACTATCAGTGACATAGATGTCCACGTAGATGCCGCTGCCATCTCCACCAGAATTGCGCGCGATGGTCGCATGCCGGAATCTGGGTGAAGATCCGGCGACGTATAACCCGCTGCCCAGGCCGTCAGAACGATTTTCGACCACCAGGCTGTTGACCAAATTGGCATCGCTGTACGCCAAGTACAATCCACCACCACGTTCAGCAGTATTTGATGATACCACATTCCTGTGCAACGTTGCAGCGCAGGCCCACAAGTACCCGCCTCCTCCCTGAAGAGCTCTATTGAAAGTAATGATGTTGTCGCTCATCTGCACATCGCTGCTGTACAGATACAACCCTCCGCCTTGATCAACAGCCCGGTTGAAAGAGATGGTATTCATCTCGATTAAAGAAGTATCGTACCAGGCTATTGTCAATCCACCCCCTCTCCACTTGGCGACATTGGAAACGAACTCGTTATTGCTCAGCCGGGCGTTGCAGGAGCGCAGATAGGCCCCTCCACCGCTGTAGGCGATATTTGAGGAGATGGTATTGCCCGTCAGCTCGGCATCACTATACCACAAATACAGCACCCCTCCGTTGTCGTCGGGCTTTCCACCGGTGTTATTGGAGAAAATCATGTTGTCGTGTACCTCGGCGTCGCTGACATGCAAGTATATTCCGGCGCCTCTTTGTGCGACGTTGCCAAAAATGTGATTGCCGCTGATAACCGCCGTAGCCGTGATAATGTACACACCGCCCCCTGCATCCTTGTCCAGGTAGGAATTTCCCCCCAGATCAGTCGCGTCACCACCCGTGATGTACAATCCCTCGATTGTAGGACTGATGTCTCCTGTGATGTAAAGTCCCCTTCCCTGCCCTTGGGCGTTCAGTGTGACGGGATTAGCCTTTGGATCGAACATCATCCAATCAGCTGTGGTATACCCACCACGCACGGTTACCGTCTTGCTGATATATGCTACCTGGGTGACGACAGCAGTCGCAGCAATATCATTGCGAGGACGCACGCTCACCTCGGTATATGTCCCTCTTGCAACCTTGATGATGTCATTGGGATCGTCAGCAGCGTCCACGGCATCTTGAATGCTGCCATAACAGGGGATCATTCTAGCACAATATCCACCAGGCGCGACGTAGTAGACGCTATACCCGTCTGCGCCTTGAGCACGAGTCGCAACAGGCTCCTGTCCTACCAATAGCCACACCAGAACTGAAGCTGTACCCAGAATCAAGG